>CAISUK010000123.1 GCA_903888645.1 uncultured Pseudomonadota bacterium
GAGCAGGCCGTTGCCATCGCCGAACTCAGCCAGCACCGCGTGCCCCTGGTCTTCGCAGATGCTGCGCAGGAGTTGGCGCATGGCCTTGTCGTCATCAACGATCACGATTCTCATGTCGCGGCCCTCTGTGTCAGATGGTTTTCTTCAGCCATGACCAGCGTGAACACCCATTGTCAAATACACCGGGCAGATTAGCCATTGACTTTGCGCCGCAGGTTGATCGAGGTCAAGCGTTGGCCGAAATATCAGCATCTCGTGGAGGTCTGGTCGCGAAGGTCTTGCACAAACTCCCCACGGTCCGCTCGGCCAAGTAAACTGCCGGCCTATCTTTCGTCGAGGAGTTATCGCATGTCCGCATTTCTTTGGTCGCCTGACTTCGAACTCGGTCATGAACTCATGGATCGCACCCACCGCGAATTCGTTGCTCTGGTCAATGCGCTGGCCGCTGCCAGCGATGCCGAACTGGCGCAGCGTCTCGACGATTTCCTGACCCATACCGATGCCCATTTCGCCCAGGAACTGCGCTGGATGAAATCCAGCGGGTTCCCGCCGCTGCATTGCCACGAGACCGAACATGCGCGGGTGCTGGAGGTTGCCCAGGAAGTCCGCGCTCGGGCGGTCGCCGGCGACCTTGAAATGGGGCGGGTGCTGGCCAGGGAAATACCCGACTGGTTCCGCGACCATGCGGCGACCATGGACGCGGCGCTGGCGCAATGGTTGCGCCAGACGCAGTGGGCGAGCGCGGCTTAGACTCTTCGCTGCGAGCGGTTATTTCGAAGCCCAGGAATCTCGGAGCGTCACGGTGCGGTTGAACACCGGCCGCCCCGGCTGCGAATCGATGCGGTCGGCGACGAAGTAGCCGTGCCGTTCGAACTGAAAGCGTTCCTCGGCGGCGGCGTCCCGAACGGCCGGTTCCAGTTGTGCCCGGATCACCCGCTTGGCGTGCGGATTGATGTCGTCGAGGAAGTCGCGCCCGCCGGCACCGGGGTTCGGTACTGCGAAGAGACGGTCGTAGAGGCGGATTTCAGCCTCATAGGCGTGCTTGGCCGAGAGCCAGTGTATGTTTCCCTTCACCTTGTAGTTGTCGGAGCCTGGCGTGCCGGATTTCGAGTCCGCCATGTATTCGCAATGAACGGCGATCACGTTGCCGGCGGCATCCTTGTCGCAGCCGAGGCACTTGATTACGAAGCCGTAGCGCAGGCGCACCGTGTTGCCCGGGAATAGCCGGAAGTAGCCCTTGGCCGGCACTTCCATGAAGTCTTCGCGCTCGATCCACAACTCGCCTGAGAAGGGAATCGGCCGCTTGCCCCAATCGGGTTTCTGCGGATGGTTGGGCGCTTCGCAGATTTCCTCGGCGCCGGCCGGATAATTGTCGATAATCAGCTTCAGCGGATCGAGCACGGCGATGCGGCGCGGCGCCGTCTCGTTGAGGTTTTCGCGCTGGCAATCTTCGAGCACGCTCATGTCGATCCACGAATCGGCTTTCGAAACGCCGATGCGTTCGGCGAAATGACGGAAACCCTCCGGCGTGAAACCACGCCGGCGCGCGCCGACCAGTGTCGGCAGCCGCGGATCGTCCCAGCCGTCGACGTGTTTTTCCTCGACCAGTTGAATCAGCTTGCGCTTCGACAGCACCACGTAGGAAAGATTGAGCCGCGCAAACTCGTACTGCTGAGGCAACGGCCGCTGCAGATCGCCAGCCTCTGCCAAGCGTTCCAGCAGCCAGTCGTAGAACGGTCGCTGGTCTTCGAATTCGAGTGTGCAGATCGAGTGGGTGATGTTTTCCAGCGCATCCTCGATCGGATGCGCGTAGGTGTACATCGGATAGACACACCAGGTGTTGCCGGTGTTGTGGTGCTCGGCATGGCGGATGCGATAGATGGCCGGGTCGCGCAGATTGATGTTGGGCGAGGCCATGTCGATCTTCGCCCGCAGGATGTGAGCGCCGTCGGGGAATTCGCCGGACTTCATGCGCCGGAACAGGTCGAGGTTCTCGTCTGCGGAACGGTTGCGAAACGGGCTGTCGGTGCCGCCCTCGGTCAGGGTGCCGCGATTGGCGCGCATTTGCTCGGCGCTCTGGCTGTCGACGTAGGCGTGGCCGGCGCGAATCAGGTCTTCGGCGAAGGCGTACATCCAGGCGAAATAATCGGACGCGTAATAAAGGTTGTCCGCCCAGTCGAAACCCAGCCAATGCACGGCGTCGATGATGGCGTGAACGTATTCCTGCTCTTCCTTTTCCGGGTTGGTGTCGTCGAAACGCAGGTGGCAGGCGCCCCCGTAATCGCGCGCCAGGCCGAAATTCAGGCAAATGCTTTTGGCATGACCGAAGTGCAGGTAGCCGTTCGGCTCGGGCGGAAAGCGGGTGCGGATTCTGGCCGGATCGAGAGCGCCGGCGAGTTGCTGCGGTCCCGGACCTGGCTTGCCCGACCAGCGGCGGGCAGCATTCTTGCCGGCTGCCAGATCGGCATCGATGATGTTGCGGATGAAATTTGCAACAGGGGCTTCCAGTTTGTGCTCTACGGCCATGGCTTTCAGTTTGGAATCAGAGGGTTTTCACGCGGTTTTGATGCGTTGCGACAAGCGTTCATTTTAGCGGCAAACCGTCTCGGCAAGCGCCTGGCGCCGTGTAAAATCGCGCCGATGCGACTCTCTCCGGTCAAATTGTCTTGAACTGGCTTGGCTTTGCCGGCATCGGCGTCGGCGCCGCGCTCGGCGCCTGGTTGCGCTGGGGGCTGGGCCTGGCACTCAACCCATTGTTTCCGACCGTGCCGATGGGCACCCTGGCTGCCAACCTGATCGGCGGTTATCTGGTCGGCGCGGCAGTGGCGGTATTCCATATCAATGTCGATCTGCCGCCCGAATTGCGGCTGTTTTTTGTTACGGGCTTTCTTGGCGGGCTGACCACGTTCTCGACTTTTTCCGCTGAGGTCGTGGCGCTGATCCGCACCGCCGACTATGCCTGGGCGATGACCGCCGCTTCGCTGCATCTGTTCGGCTCGCTGCTAATGACGGGGCTCGGCATCTGGACCATCCACCGCCTCAGCGCATGACCGCAAAGGCGGAAAGGATCGCGGCGCGTCTGGCGGCGCGGCCGGTCATC
>CAISUK010000124.1 GCA_903888645.1 uncultured Pseudomonadota bacterium
CAGACGGTGTTCGTCTCGGCGACCCCGGCAGATTACGAAGACAAGCACCAGGGGCAGGTCGTCGAACAGGTGGCGCGGCCGACCGGCCTGGTCGATCCCGAGGTGATCGTGCGCCCGGCGGTGACCCAGGTCGACGATCTTTACGCCGAGATTCGCCGCCGCGTCGCTGTCGGCGAGCGGGTGCTGGTGACGACCCTGACCAAGCGGCTCTCAGAGCAACTCAGCGAATATCTCGCTGACAACGGCATCAAGGTCCGTTATCTGCACTCCGATATCGAAACCGTCGAGCGCGTCGAAATCATCCGTGACCTGCGCCTCGGCGTCTTCGACGTGCTGGTCGGCATCAACCTGCTGCGCGAAGGCTTGGACATTCCCGAAGTGTCGCTGGTGGCGATCCTCGATGCCGACAAGGAAGGCTTCCTCCGCTCCACCCGTTCGTTGATCCAGACCATCGGCCGGGCTGCCCGCCACCTGCACGGCACCGCCATTCTTTATGCCGATCGCGTTACCGATTCGATGCAGCGGGCCATCTCCGAAACCGAGCGCCGCCGCACCAAGCAGATCGCTTTCAACGAAACACATGGCATTACCCCGCAGGGTGTCCAGAAGCGCATCAAGGACATCATCGACGGCATGTACGACAGCGAATCGGCGACCCGCGAACTCAAGGTCGCGCAGGAGCAGGCGCGTTACGAGGCGATGGATGCCAAGGCCATGGCCAAGACTATCAAACGCCTCGAAAAAGCCATGCAGGATCACGCGCGGAATCTCGAATTCGAGGAAGCGGCGGCGGCTCGCGACGAATTGTTCCGCCTGAAGAAGCTGGCCTTCGGCGCCGACGGTCACGACGCTCCGCTGGAAACAGGACCGTGAGCTGCGCGGTTTTGCTGAGCGAACCGCCATAGTCCGTCATTCCGGCGGAGGGCGGAGTCCGGGAGGACGCCCTGATATGCATAAGGACCATTGGTGATACGTAATGGACCCCGGCCTGCGCCGGGGCGACGACCGAAGGAAGTCCCTGTGGGGCGACCGAAGGAAGTCCCTGTGGGGCGACCGAAGGAAGTCCCTGTGGGGCGACCGAAGGAAGTCCCTGTGGGGCGACCCAAGGAAGTCCCCGGGGGACGCGTTGGGCCGTCATTCCGGCGGAGGCCGGAATCCAGAAACATCGGCTCAGAAACTGGATTCCGGCCTGCGCCGGAATGACGACATGAGCTTGGCCGTCAATCGCCAATCGCCCGCCCGCCACGCAGCAGCAATTCCGCGCGCAGGGCGTTGGTCGGTGCGCTCGGCTTGATGGCGAGGCGGGCTGCCAGCACCGCCGCGCAGCGGCTATAGGTCTGCAGCGCCGCGCTGAGATCGTTGCGTGCCGCTTGGCAACGCATCAATGCCCGATAAAAATCTTCGACGACGTCATCGATTTCAAGACCTGCAGCGAGAAACTGCTCCGCTTCCAGGGTGCGCTGCGCCTCGAACAAGCGCTGGCTTTGTGCCGAGACAAAAGCGATCAGCTTGCCGCGCAAGCGCTCGCGCAGTGGCAACACCCAGGGCGTACTGTCCAGCTCCTGCAGGAAGGCGCCTTGAACCAGCGCGCGGAATTCGGCGGCCGTCATTTGGGCAATCGCCCTGGTGTCCGCCAGGGTTCGCTCGACAGTCCAGATATCCACCCAAACCAGCCGGTTGTCGAGGCTCAGCTTGCCGTCCTGGCGCGTCAGGCATTCGGCTGGCAGCAGGCGACGCAGCCGGTGCAACGTCACGCCGAACGAGGTGGCGGCGGCATCGCCATCGGCGTCCGGCCAGAGCAAATCGCCCAGCTTGCTCTCGCTCGCTTCGCGGCCGCCGAGGGCAACGATCGCCTGCAGCAAGCGGATCGGCATCTTCTGTGCCTTGCCGTCGAACTTGACCGCCTGGCCATCGACGAATAGGGCAAACCTGCCCAGTGTGCGTATCTTGACGCGCCACGGCCAGCCGTCGAGGCGGAAGGCCAGCGTCGTTGGCCGCAGATTGTTGCGCCGGATCAGCGCAGCGGTGTACTCCGGCTCGATGCCATGCTCGATCGCCACTTCGCAGGCGCGGCTGACCAAGTCGCGCGGCCAGAATGCGAAGTGCCAGAAGCCGTGCTGTGCGCCGAGCCTGAAGGCCTGTTCGGCGAATTTGCTTGCCGAGGTGTCGCCAACGCGCCGCGCCGCGATTCCCGTTTTCATGAGCAAGGCCAGCCATTGCAGCAGCGGATTGAACTCTTGGCTGCGGCTCAACACGGATTGGAGGAGCGCATCGGCCTGGCCATCGAGGCTGTCCAACTCGGCGAGGGCGGCAGCCACCATCACCGTGGCAGTCATCTGAAATGTTGGCGCACCGCCACGTTCCGCGCTGGTCCGCGCCTTGCTGCATAGCTCCCAGGCAAACTTGTTGGCATCGGTCTTGGTCGCCACGAAAGCCGCAGCGGCGAGGTAGCGCGACATCTGATGGTGCGAATCGTGGGTCAGGCTGGCGCGCCACTGGGGCAGGTGCTGGAGCGCTTCGGCATAGCGGCCTTGCGCAATCAGTGCGCCGACCCGGTGTCCCCAGACGATGCCATCCCAGTTGTGGATGCCGATTTCACTGGCAAGGCGCAGGCACGCCGTGGCCTTGTCCTCGCAGGCATCGACTTGCGCCGTAAACAGGCAATAGGCCACCTCGAGGACTTGCGCGAACAGCCGCCTGACCGGCGCACTATTGGGCAGCCGCGCCATATCGTCCAGTGCCGCAAGCTGTGTGGTGGCTTCACCGGCGTCGCCGTTCCACAATGCGTAAATGAACAGCTGGCCGCGGGCGTCGCTGACAAAGGTGCGGTTGGCTGATTGGTCGGCGAGCCGCGCCAGTTCAGCCCGGGCATCGCGCAAGGCAGGCGATTCCGGGCGGCGGAACGACAGCGCGGAAAATTCTGCCAGCGCCAGCCTGGCCGCTACCGGCTCCGGCAATGCCGGAAGCAGCGGCTTGATGTCCGATTCCAGGCACTCCAGCCAGCAATCCAGTTCCGCGAACGACGCATATTCGACAAAAACCGCTTGCACGCTGCCGGCCCAGGCCAGCGCCCGCCCGAGTGCGTCCAGGGGTGCGGCAAAGCCTTGATAAGCCTGCCCCATCAGTTCCTTGGCTCGCGCGGGATCGGCCGTCAGCAGCGTCGCCGCATCCCAATAGACCAGCCAGGGTCGGGACTTGCGGGCAGATTCGGGGAGCAACGAGAGCCAGGCGCGCAAGGTTTCGCCGTGGCCACCGCTGAAGAGTGGCTCGCCATGAGTTTCGATGGCCCGGCCAATCTCATCGAAGTCCCCCGCCTGGTGCAGCAGTTCCACCGCCTCCGACAAGGCGCCTTCAGCCAGGAGAAACCGGGCGGCCTTGAGCAACAGGCCGCTATGTTCGGGGCCACTGGATTTCTGCTGCAATTTCTTGCGCAGCGACGTTCGCAGGAGCGGATGCAGCGCATAGGCGGGCTTCGCGCCTTCCAGTCGCCGGACGAAGAAGCCCTGCCTGGCCATGCTATCGAGTTGCGCCAGGATTGCATCGCGGCCGGTCAGCCATTGCGTCGAGCCGGGGGTGATGGTATCGGTCAGCGCCACCAGCGCCAGATCGTCATGAAAGCCGGTTGGCACTTCATCCAGTACCTCGGCTTCGAGGTAGGCGGAGAGTGTCGTGACTTGCGCAAAATGACTGGGTGCGACCGAACCCATATTGGCGCCATGGCGGGCCATCAACGACACGGCTGCCGGCCAGCCATGGGTCGATGCATAAACGGCATCGACAATGGCCGGTTCGGCCACGCAGGCGCTTTGCGCCAACAACGCCTGCGTTTCCGTTTTGCTCAGGCGCAAGGATTCCGGGCCAATGGTTTGCAGCCGTTCATTCACGACAAGGCGGGCCAGCGTTGCTGGCGGCTCGTTGCGGCTGGTGAAGAGAACCGAAACGCCATCGGGCAGTTCCTGGCAAGCCGCCGTCAACGCAAAGAGGCCGTTACCGCCGGGCGGCATGTTCTCGACCTCGTCGAACACAAACGCCATGCGTTCCGGGAGGTGGTTGGCCACAGCACGCCAAAAATAGGCAGCGGCGTATTCCGGCGATCCGGTCAACAGCGTTTTCATGGCCGGCAAGCGGCCCAGCGGAAAATTTACGTTCCTGCGCAATGCATCGAGAATGCCATCGAGAAGGTTGCCAAGGTCGGCATCGCCCTCGTCGATGCGGTACCAGACATGGGGTATTTCTGTCTCCTGGAGCGACAGGGCCGCGAGCGTCGATTTGCCAAATCCGGCCGGGCCATGAATCCACAGCGCAGCGCCGTCGGGCTTGCCCAACAGTGGCAACAGTCTTTCCTGGCCGACCACGTTGCCGACCACCGGTGCGCGCAGTTTTGCTGCGCTGTAATAGGTCCTCACGGCGCCTTCATGGCACTATTCGCATCGCCTATTTGTATGGGCTATCTACAATAAACCTGACGAAATTGAAGGGAATTAGCAATGATCATCTGCCTTTATGATCCCGTATCTTCACACGGCGCGAAGCGAAATGGCAAGCGATTTGCATAGGTCAAGGTCAGCCGGGATTGGTGGGAGCACACTGTTTTTTTTGCGTTTGACAGGAATTTTTTGGCAATTTGTATTCGATTTGTAATGACCGGGTGTGTATTCTGCGCCGCTATGGAGCGACAAAGGGCAAGGTAAACCAGTCCGGCGTCCAGTTTCCTAGTCCGCGAAAAAACGCTAAGCCGTAAACAATTGCAACGCTGAACGGAGTCCTTTCTGTCATGACGATCAAAGCCAAAGACATTTTGCTGCCGACCGAGATGACAGCCTTTCTGCGCGCCTGCGGCAAATACAATCTGCGTATCGACGCCTTCGATTTGACCATTCACATCCAGCGCTCGGCTGATTCGCCGCACGCCAATGAGCAGGTAGTGCGCATCAAGCACAAGAAGAGCCGGCTGGAAAAACAATACACGCGGCATGTCGCTCCGGCCTGGACGACGCTCTTCGACCTCGACCTGTTCGGCGGCTATTATGATGTCAATTGCGTAAAGGCTGCCGCTGAAGCAGCCCGCAAGCGCAACGCCGCAACGGACTGGAGAAGAAACAGTCGGGCCTTCGACGACAGCTGGAACGGGTTCACCGCCCCCCTTTGACTTGCCCGGCGCTGCCGGGAAAGTTGCTGCGCAAACCAAAACGCGATACCTCCTGGGTCGTCCCCAGAAAGGGACTGCCTTTGGCTGTCCCAAGAAAGGGACTTCCTTTGGTCGTCATTCCGGCGCAAGCCGGAATCCAGAAACAGCGCTTCAGAACCTCGATTCCAGCCGCCGTCGGAACGACGAGTTTTCCGCTTTGCTATTCGCTTAGCATCATCGTCAATCACGAGTCGCTGAGCACCGCCGTACTAAGCGCCCACCTGGCTGACAAGCGGAAAACGCTCGGGGTGCCGTATTGACTCAACGGCCAGATCGACGTCCAGATCCGGCCAGTAGAGGTGATTCGGCGAAGGCAATTCAACACGGAGAATCTTGCCGACCGCTGCGTCACGAAACCAGGGGAACTCCGAAAACGCCAGGAAGAGTTCTTCATCGTTGAGCAAAACCCAGAAGCCGTGCCGAGAGATATTGGTGACTTCAACGGGAGAAGTGTTTTTGCCAAGCGTGGCGGATGTCATTTTCATGCTCCTGGACGAGGCGAAGGGCAGCGAAATTCGCGCGGTTGCTCTGGCGGAATGACCAAAGAATAATTACTCCTCCGGCGCAATTCAGGTGGACCTGCGCACAGTGCAGGGGCAATGGCACTTGAAATTGCGATCCGTAAACCCAAATAGGCGGGCGAAAGCGGGCGAGCTGTGAAAAAATTCGTAAGCCATTGATATTCAATGGTAATACGCTCAGCGACAGCGGCGAGCGGGTATCTTGGACCAAAAGCCGCGATGTCAACCCGCAAATTCCCGGCGATCCCGTTCAAATGGCCCTTTCCAGCCAACGCGGCGGAATTTCTTTCCTTGATCACGGGGGAGAAAACCCGCAATCGTTGGTAGGGTTTTTACCCGGTTCCTGCGGGTTTCCTTCTATGCCTTTCGGCGTATATCGCGGGTTTTTCGGTAGTTATTTTGGGCAGTGAACCCCATTCAATGCGTTGTCGTCGCTGCCCTACACTCCACCGCGTCAATTTGTCGCAGGCCGTTGAAATTCCACTGATTTTAGTCGGGTATCCGGAGGTGTTTTTCCGGGGCGGTCGGTAAGTGGGTCGGACCATCACGAGCGATGCGACACAGATTTGGGCAGGTCGAAGATTCGGCCTGAAAAATTTTTGGTTTTTTCACTTCAATCTAGGAGCTAAATCATGATCGACCGCAGCAAACATTCCGCCGGCAAGTCCGCGCGCAGCAGCAAGACATCGAAAAACTTCACCGCCCGAACCAGCCGCATGGCGATGGCCGTGAGTTTGGCGCTGATGGCGCCTGCGGCAATGCAGGTCGCTTATGCGGGCCCCGGCAAAGTTTGTAAGGATGGCACAACGGTCTTGACGGCGGCATCCCCGACTTGCCAAGCAGGCACGATCGGTACCTACTACGCCAACAGCCCTAAGCTGCGCAAGTTCGTCGATACGCTGCCAAGCCTGACTCCCCCTGGAGCGAACAAGTTTGGTGTCGCCGGCAAGACAGGCGAATACATTCCTATCGCGGTTGCCGACACAACCACCTATCCCGGGTCAGAATACTTCATCATTGGTGTCGTCGAACACGCGCAGTGGATGCACAGCGATTTGCAGAAGGCGACCACGCAGCGCAGCTACGTGCAGCTCTATCCGAAGCTGAGCGAACGTCCCGCGGCGCTTGGCACGACCAATCCGCCGACGAAGGCAATCGACGGACTCACCGGTCAGGTACTTCCTTCTCCGGTAGCACTCAAGTACCCCAATGGTAAGGCGATCACCTGGCCGGGCACGACGGAACAGGTGTATGGCTATGACAACCCACACTATCTTGGCCCCATCATCCTGACTTTGACCGGCGTCCCGGTACGCACCAAGATGGTCAACTTCCTGCCTACCGGCCGGGCGACAGTTAATGCCACCACCAAGGCGGTCACCGCCCGCAACGGCGACATGTTCCTGCCGGTCGATGAAACTTTGGCCGGTGCTGGCGTGACGCCCGCTGGCGACAAGTATCCGCAGAACCGCGTCGCCTTCCATCTGCACGGCGGCGACTCGCCGTGGATCAGCGATGGCACCCCGCATCAGTGGGTCACTGCGGCTGGCGACCCCTCGCCCTACAAGGCGGGCAATCGCTTCATGAATGCGCCGGACATGCCTTTCCCGGGCGACGGCGCGCAGAACATTTTCTGGCCGAATGACCAGAGTTCGCGCCTGATGTGGTACCACGATCACACTTTCGGTCTGACCCGTCAGAACGCATATTCGGGCGCCGCCGCTGGCTACGTCATCATCGATGCGGCGGAATTGGCGCTGCTCGGACTCAACGCCAACCTCACTCCGGCTACTAGCGCAGTGACCGTGAATAACCAATCAATCAACAAGGCCATCCCCAACGGATTGCTCGACCAGATCGTGCTCGTCATCCAGGACAAAACCTGGGTGCCGAACGACATCGCCGTCCAGGACTCCAAGTGGGATCAAATCGCCTGGGGCAAGCCCGGCGACCTCTGGTATCCGCACGTCTATGAGCCGTTCGAATTGTGGGGAGCTGCCCCCGCCGCTGGTACCCCTACCTCGACCGCAGGCGTCAACCCTGCCGGACGCTGGGATTACGCTCGGGGCGACCTCGTCGACGTCTATGTGCCGCCGACGGTTGGCAAAGGCGTGCTACGCAACGATCCTGATTACGGTCCGGTCGCCTTCCCCGACGGTACCTATGCTGGCGGCCCTTCCGCAACCCCGGAATCCTACATGGACACGCCGGTGGTCAATGGCATCGCCTATCCGGTCCTGAACGTCGAACCCAAGGCCTATCGCGTCCGCTTCCTGAATGGCGCCAACGACCGTTACTGGAATCTGTCGCTGTGGCAAGCTGATGCGACGCAAACACACGTCGATCCAGTCACCAAGCTGACGGTTGCCAACACCGAAGTCAAGATCATCCCGTTCGGCGCGGTCGGGAATACCTCCAACGATCCCGCTGGCATACCCGATCCGTCTACGGCCGGTCCCGCCATCATCCAGTTTGCCAACGAAACGGGCTTCCTGCCCAAGCCGGTGGTGCACAAACCGACGCTGATGAGTTTCGATGCTACCGGCACCGAAATCGCCGGTGACTTCTATCTTGGCGGCGCCGAGCGTGCCGATACCGTCATCGACTTCTCGCAGTTCCCCGGCAAGACCCTGATCCTTTACAACGACTCGACCGCCCCAGTTCCCGGCGGCGATACGCGTTACGACTACTACACCGGCGACCCGGACCAGACCACCAGCGGCGGCGCGCCGACCACGCTGGCCGGCTTTGGCCCGAACACCCGCACGGTGATGCAGATTCGTGTTGCTGCGAGTCTGACGGGCGGTGTTATTCCCACGCCAGTCGACGCGTACGATGCAGCCGGCACCGGTGGCGCATTAGCCACCGAACTGCCCAAGGCTTACGCTGCTGTTGCCGACACGCACATCGTTCAGAAGATGCCCGTGCCAGGCGACATCGCCGGCAACACCATCAACGTCACTGAGCTGGATCCGACAACCGGCCAGCCAGTTGTCATAAACAGGCCGCTGGAAATCAAGACCATCCGTGGCTTCACCGATCCCAATGTCGGCCGCTTGATTGCCCAGATTGGTGAAGAACTGCCCAACCGCGATCCATTGGGCACGCCGTTGGCCTACATTGATTCGCCAACTGACATCATCAATGCCGGCGACACGCAATACTGGTGGATCAAAAACAACGACGTGGACAACCATCCCATGCACTTCCACTTGTTCAATGTGCAAGTGGTGGCGCACCGCGTGCAAGCCGATGGCTCCTTGCGTCCGCCCGAGCCCGACGAGGCCGGCTGGAAGGAAACCGTCAAGAACTGGCCGGGCGAAGACGTCATCGTCGCTCTCAGGCCGAAGACGCCGCAACTGCCCTTCGGTCTGCCGAACAGCGTTCGCGCCCTTGATCCTACCTTGGTAGCCGGTGCGAGTGCCAACAGCGTGCTTTACGGTTCCAGCAATGCGACTGCGAAGGTTCGCGGCGTCGATGCGGCAGTTGGGGAAATACCCTTTGCTTTCTCGCAATTCGACCTTGATCCAAAGAGCAATAATTTCGGCGGTTTGACGCCCAATACAGTGGTGAACAGCACAGGTATTAACTTTGGCTGGGAATACGTCTGGCACTGCCATATTCTTGGCCATGAAGAGAACGATCTGATGCGACCGATGGTGTTCAATCCTGTGTACACAGCGCCATCGTGGCCGAGCCCCAATATCTCTGTAGATCCAACCGGCAAGGTCACGTGGACCGACTCGACTCCGGCGCTTGATTCGGCGACCAAGGGCAATCCGGCCAATGAAATCGGCTTCCGCGTCGAACGTGCTGTATTGACCAACGCTGCCGCTGGCCCATTTGCAGCACTTGCCGCGGTTACGCCTGTTGTCGACGCGCGGGTCAATACCCTGGCCAATGCCACGTCGTTCCAGGCTGCGCCGGTAGCAACCATCGCTCCCAACACCTCGTACCGGTATCAAGTGGTCGCCGTGAATGAGGGTGGCGTAGCGACTTCGGCTACTGTCGATACGGCGATTGCGGGTCTCGCTGCGCCGACGGCGTTGGCGGCGGGTGCGTACAACGCCACGGCCAAGTCGGTTGGTCTGAGCTGGGTGGATCATTCCACCACCCAGAGCGGTGTAGTCGTCCAGCGCGCCAAAGTCACCATCAGCGCTACGACCGGCTTGCCCTCAGGCGTGCTGACTTTTGCCAGCATCCCGACGGCGACGTCAGTGCTACCGCAAGCTGCAATCACTTACACCGACGCGACGGGTCTGGCTGCCAACACCATGTACCAGTATCGGGTCTATGACGTGAACAGTGGCTCCACGGGTCCGGAAGCTACGATCTACGCGGCGACGGCGAGCACATTGCCGGCACCGACCATGATGCAGTCTGGTGGCAACTCGACGACGACGACGGTGGCTTTGCAGTGGCAGAACGTCACGTCGGCGGTAGCGACCGGGTACGAGATCCAGCATTGCATCGTCGGGACAACTTGTGCCACGGGGACATGGGCTCCGCTCGTCGGCGATATCAAGGTGGGTACTTCCGCCACCAGCAAGGTGACGATTTCGGGACTGACGACAAAGACGACCTACCAGTTCCGTGGCAGGACCATCAACACCTTGTTGCCGAAGGATGCCGCGGGAGAACCGACTCTGTTCTCGCCCTGGACGGCTGCGTTCCAGGCCAAGACGCTGTAATCTACTTGGCCTGAGCCGGTCTTGCGGCCGCCGACGACGCACTGCGTCCCGGCGGCCTCAGTCGGACCGGATAGCAGCAATTGAATTGTCATTTATCAAGATGAAAACCGACTGTCTTCAGCACGTCATTCCGGCGCAGGCCG
>CAISUK010000125.1 GCA_903888645.1 uncultured Pseudomonadota bacterium
CTCTCTGCGTCCTCTGCGGTAAACATGCCTTTAATCCCCGCCCGTCTCGCCTACGCCACCGACGGTACGCCGTATTCGGCCGAATATGACGATGTTTATCATTCCGCCGCTGGCGGTCTCGAACAGGCGCGGCATGTGTTTCTCGGCGGCAACAATTTGCCGGAGCGCTGGCGCGGCCGCGATCGCTTTGTCATCCTCGAGACCGGCTTCGGCATCGGTCTCAACTTCCTCGCCACTTGGCAAGCCTGGCGCGACGATCCAAAACGCTGTCGGCAACTGCATTACGTCTCCACAGAGAAGCATCCTTTCGCGCTCGCCGACCTGATAACGCTGCATCGGCGCTGGCCAGAACTGGCCACGCTCACTGAACAATTGCAGCGTCTCTGGCCGCTACCGACCGCCGGTTACCAGCGTCTGCATCTGGATGACGGTCGGGTCACGCTGACGCTGCTCTTCGGCGATGCAACCGACACTTTGCGCAGCCTGAAGGCTAATGCCGACGCCATCTTTCTCGACGGCTTTTCACCGGCAAAAAATCCCGAATTGTGGTCGCCGAATCTGCTGCACAATCTGACGCGGCTCGCTGCGGACGATGCCACCTTGGCCACCTGGAGTGTCTCCGGTGCGCTTCGCGAAGCCCTCTCGCGTGAAGGATGGTTGCTGGAAAAGCGACCCGGCTTTGGCCACAAGCGCGACATGCTCTGCGGTCGACGCTCATCGCAAGTGAATCGCCCTGCCCCGCCGCAGCGCCACGCCATTGTCATCGGCGCCGGCATCGCCGGATGCAGTGCCGCTGCCAGCCTCGCCAGGCGCGGCTGGCAGGTCGACTTGATCGAACGTCACGGCGGCCCGGCGCAAGAAGCCTCGGGCAATCCGGCCGGCATCATGCTGCCGCTGCTGGCACGCGACGACAACCTTTCGGTGCGGCTGTCGCGAGCCAGTTTCTTCTACGCCCTTCGCTTGTTTCATCAGCTGACCGGTCATGGCTCGCCGCTGCGCTGGTCGCCCTGCGGCGTTGTGCAGATTGGCCACGACAGCGACCACGAAGCGCAGCAACGGCAGATGGTGGAGCGCCTTGGCCTGCCGCCCGAATTCGTCTCTTTCCTTGACCAATCCGACATGACGAAGCTGCTCGGATTCAAGGTCGCGCTTGGCGGCTGGCATTTTCCGCTGGGCGGCTGGCTCAGCCCGCCGACGTTCTGTCAGGCGCTGCTCGACGTCGATGGCGCGCGCATTCGTCGCCAGTACAGCAGCGAAGTGGCGTGCATCGAGAAGCTGAACTCCGGCTGGCGCGTCATCGACGCTGACGGTCACAGCTTGGCCGAAGCGCCGCACATCGTCTTGGCCAACGCCCATGCGGTGCGCACCTTGTTGCCGACCATGGAATTGCCCTTGATCCGCATTCGTGGCCAGGTCAGTTTTCTGCCCGGCACGGCGCTGCCGGGGCTGCAGAAAGTCGTCTGTCGCGAGGGTTATGTGACACCGCCGGCAGCGGTCGGGCCTGGTGGCGCCATGTTGAGTTGCCTCGGCGCCACTTTCGATTTCGCCGACGATGACCAGCAACCGCGGATCGATAGCCATGCGCGGAATTTGGAGCGGCTGGCCGCCTTGCTGCCGGGATATGCCCAGGGCATTACTCCGGCAGAACTGGGTGGTCGCGTCGGCTTTCGCAACACCACTCCGGATCGCCTGCCGATGATCGGTGCCCTGCCAGCCGACGGCGCCTCGAACCAACGCGAAGTACACCTGGCAAAAATGCAACGCATCCCCGGCCTCCATTGCCTGCTCGGGTATGGCGCGCGTGGCATAGTCTGGGCGCCGCTGGCCGCCGAACTGCTCGCCGCGCAACTGGAGAATGAGCCGCTGCCGATTGAAGCAGAACTTGCGGCAGCCGTCGATCCGGCCAGATTTCTGCTCCGCGCCCGCCGCCGCGGCCGTCGCCCGGCGGAGACAGGCGCATTGTAACAATTGGTGTTTACTGTCTTCAGCGCCCGTGCTTATGCGTTAATTGCGCATCCCAACGCAGCAAGAAACAGACATCAATTCACGACTCACCGGAGAGAACCATGGACACATCCACCAAACCCAAACTACACCCCGTCATCTGGGTTGCCGCTGTATCAGTCATCGTACTCAGCCTCGCCGGTGTGGGCGCGATCACCGGTGTCATACCGACGGTCGGCAGCCATAGCGCCGACCCCGCGGCGCTGCAAGCGGCAAACGTAACGCAGCAAACCCCGGCAGCCGCGCCGGTTGCAGCCTTGGCGATCCCGGCAGAACCAGTCGCAGCCCCAGCCGAAACGGTCAAGCCCGCCGCATCCCACAACGAAAAGAAACATGTGGCCCAAGCCGCAGTTGAACCGGCGAGACTGCCGCCGCCGACAATGGCCCAGGCTGCACCGGCGCCGCAAGCGGCAGCCGCCCCGATCGTTCCGCCGATTTGCAAGGAGTGCGGCACCATCGAAGCCGTGCGCCAGATTGAAGTCAAGGGTGAAGGCACCGGTCTCGGTGCGGTCGGCGGCGCCGTTGTCGGCGGCCTCCTCGGCAGCAATGTCGGCGGCGGTCATGGCAAGAGCGCCATGACTGTACTCGGTGCATTGGGCGGTGGCTTGGCCGGCAATCAGATCGAAAAGAACGCGCGCAAGCAAGTTCGCTATCAAATCTCGGTTCGCTTCGACGACGATACCGCGCGCACCTTCACGCAGGATCAGCAGCCAACTTGGCGCAATGGCGATCGCGTGCGCATTGTCGACGGCCAGATCACCCTGCTTAGATGATCAAATTTTGGTTGATCGTCACGCCGGCGAAGGCCGGTGTCCAGGTGAATTGAAACACTGGATTCCAGCCTCCGCCGGAATGACGACTAAAGGAAGTCCCCTTCTTGGGACGGAAAATGCCCCGCGCTGCGGGGCATTTTTTGCCAATTTTCCGGGGTTCAGGCGAGGCCGCGTTTCAGTCGATCAAGCACCAGTTCGCGCCCCATGACTTCGATGATGGCGTCGATAGACGGCGTCTGTGCCTGACCGAGCAGAATCACGCGCAGCGGCATCGCCACTTGCGGCATCTTGAGTCCGGCGGCAATCGCGGTTTCCTTGATCGCCGGGCCGATCGCGGTTTTTTCCCACGCAATGTCGACCAAGCGTTCGCATAGTGTGGCCAGCGCTGCGCGTGCCGCTTCGGTCAAGTGCTGTGCGCGTAACTCGCTCGATGCATGGACCTCGGCATAAAGCGGATGCACGGCATCGGCCAGTTCCTTGAGCGTCGCCGCGCGATCCTTGTACAGCGCCACCACCTTGAGCAGATCCGGACCGCCGGCGGTAGAAATGCCCTGCGCCTCCAGCCGTCGCTTCGTCTCGGCGGCTAATCCACTGTCATCGGCCTGCTTGAGGAAATGCTGGTTCAGCCACAACAATTTCTCGGTATTGAACTGCGCCGCCGACGAGGTAATGTGATCGAGGTCGAACCATTCCACAAACTGCGCCATCGTAAAGACTTCCTCGTCGCCATGCGACCAGCCCAGTCGCGCCAGGTAATTGAGCACGGCCTCCGGGAGAAAACCATCTTCGTCATATTGCATGACAGAGACGGCGCCATGCCGCTTCGACAACTTCTGGCCGTCGTCGCCGAGGATCATCGACAAGTGCGCGTAGGTCGGCACGGTGGCGCCCAGCGCCTTGAGAATATTGACCTGGCGTGGCGTGTTATTCACATGGTCGTCGCCACGAATGACGTGGGTGATGCCCATGTCCCAATCGTCGACCACGACGCAAAAGTTGTAGGTCGGCGTGCCATCGGCGCGGGCAATGACGAGGTCATCCAACTCGGCGTTGGCAAATTCGACGCGCCCCTTGACCTGATCGTTCCAGGCAACCACACCGCTCTGCGGATTGCGAAAGCGCACCACCGGCGGCACGCCCACTGGCGGCGTCGGCAGTACCTTGCCTGACTCCGGTCGCCAGCGCCCGTCATAACGCGGCTTCTCGCCGCGACTGCGCTGCGCTTCGCGCAATGCATCCAGTTCTTCAGTCGGCGTATAGCAATGGTAGGCCGTGCCGGCTTCCAGCATCTGGCCGATTACCACCTTGTAACGATCCATCCGCTGCATCTGGTAGAACGGACCCTCGTCATGGGCCAGACCCAGCCAGCGCATCCCGTCGAGGATGGCCTGCACGGCAGCCGGCGTCGACCGCGCCACATCGGTATCCTCGATACGCAGGATGAACGTACCGCCATGGCGCCGCGCGAAGGCCCACGAAAACAGCGCCGTTCGAGCACCGCCGATATGCAGAAAACCAGTAGGGCTGGGCGCAAAACGAGTACGTACCGTCATGATCGGAGTGCCGGAAAAACCGCATATTCTACGCGAGCACCGCAGCCGGCCGATGAAGCAAGACGCCACCGGGTGTCGCGAACTGCGCTCGCGTCGCCGACAGCCAGACTGTTCGCAATGCCGCGAATACAGTAGAATTAAGGTCTGGACAAAGAAATTGCAGGGTGGTTTTCTAAAGGGTTTGTGGTCGTTTGCTTGTTGTGCGTCGAGACGACTTCAATAGTTCGATATCAATGTCCAAGTCAAGATAGTCAAGTGAAACTGGCATCTTCGTTCGATTGCTGAAACGCTTGATGTTTGCATGTTTTGGCGGGGTAGCAAAGTGGTTATGCAGCGGCCTGCAAAGCCGTCTAGATCGGTTCGATTCCGATCCCCGCCTCCAAACAATCTCCATTTAAATCATGATTTTAAGAATTTCCTAACCATTTCGTGTGCGCACTAATAATAGTCTATAGTATAGTCTATACACCGCTATTAGCGCCAAAATGCCACTGAAAGGGGCCATCCCCTTTTTGCAGCGGCTTTCTTGCCGCGCATCCCCTTTTATGCTATTGTCTTTTTTGGCGCAAATTGGGGAGGTTCACGATGGCAACGAAGCGAAAACGGCCAAGCGGCAAGTTCGAGTACAAGATACAGAACAAGAAAGTGCTCAGCGCATATGGCGGCGAAGTTTCTGTCACCTTTAACGATGACACGAATGGTGATTTTCATGTGGAGCAATGGGAGCGGCACATGCGCTCGACCGGAAGTATCCCGGATAGCCTCCTCCTTGTTATCTCGAACAGATCGCGTGGTGCTGGTGGTGCGACGGCCAGTCTGGCGGCCTCGTCAGCAGAGGCATTCAACCACGCATCGACATCCGCCATTTCGATGGCAACAACGCTGCGCTTGTCCTGCCGATCCGGTGCCAGCTTGGGGTCAGGTTTGTGCACCCGTGACATCAGCGGGTGATGGTCGGCATTGATCGTGAGCATCGTGTAGCTCTCGATGATTTCACCGCTGGCCTTGTCGGTCCAGATGTTCCGCAGGCCCGCCAATCCCCACGGGGCCCGATCGGCGCGATGGAAGCGCCACCAGACGTTCTTGCCGGTTTCCCAGCAGGGCTCATCGAATGACAATGCCGTAATGATGCAGCGTTTGCCGTGCTGCCATGACCATTTATAGGATGCCTTGGCCGTGATCTCTTCGAACCGCGCATTGTTGGTCGAATAAGTCAGCTTCGCCGTCTTGGCGAACCAGGGGATCAAGCCCAATTGGCCGACGACCAGTTCTCGATGGCCCTCGGTTGAGCGGATAAACGGCCCTGGTGCGCGCGGGAAAATCTCACCGGCCCAGCGAACCGGACTGCGCCGGCCGATCTCCCAGAATCGTTCGATGTCGCCTTCGCCGGGCGGGATGTAGCGGTTGCACATGGAGCAAGTTTACCGGTCTCTGCCTTGCAATCCAATGGCTGCGGCTGATAGTAAACGGCGCTCCGAGCCGGATTGGCCGTGGTCACTGGATTCCGTTCTTCAACGGAATGACGGGCAAAGACCAACGCGAGTCCCGTTCACCGTCGGTACGGCGCCGCCAGCGGTTCGCCGATGAACAATCCCTGCGCCGGCCAGGCCACGCTTTTCCAATAGGCTTCGATCACTGTGTCGCCGGCCAAATAATGCTTGAGCAATACCGCCGGATTAGGGAATTTCTGCCAGTGATTGCAGGGTTCGGATACCGTGCCGTAGCTCGCCGTCGCGCCGGCTTACAGCCAGCGCAGGCTGCTCATCTGGGCGGTGCCGAGCAGATCGCCGCCGCTTGAGGTCAAGTGGTCGGCCACCGCACGGGGCAGAAACTTCAAGGTGTCGAGCTTTGCTACGCGCGCGTCACCGGTGAAGTAGAACATCACATCCTCTTTGTCTTCGATGCTGTCGGCATTCAGGTTGGTCAACGTCAGCGGCGGATTCGTCAAGCGTCCGCTGCGCGGAAACATACCGGCGCGGCTGTTGCGGTTGGCATCCGACGTATTGAGAAAGTAGCCGGTGCCCTGCGGCGCACTGCCATCGCTGGCCACGCCGCGATTGATCAAGGCCTTGGTCGCCGCAACGGATTCGGTCGGCAGCAGCATGGTCAAACGCATGTCGTGATCGGAAAAAGGTCGCGAGGCCGCCGTATCATAATAAAAGCTCCCTTGACTGGGCTCGCAAGTCTTGCGACACAGTTACGCCTGAAAGCCCATCGTCATCGCCGCCGTGATCGAGTTGCACTCGACGGCGTAGGGCGCCGTCCATACCAGCAGCATCGCCTCGATGCCGGCATCCAGTTGCAGATCGATGGCATGCTTGAGTTCGGCAAAGGCCTTGGCCGACAGCACCCGCGGGCTGCCCGGGATGGTCACACGCACCAGGTTGCGTGACGGGATACGGCGGGCGCGCCGGTAATACTCGCCGAGTTCAAGGCTCTCCGGCGAAGCCGTATTGACGACCACCGCCAACTGGGTGGCATGGAGCACTGCCGGCCAGGCTATTCGCTTGTCGGAAAAGTTGTTGGCGAACTGCGCCGCTGCATCCAGTGTATGCAAGCCAAAGATGGCAGCAGAAATACAGAGAATTGCCTT
Source organism: uncultured Pseudomonadota bacterium (assembly GCA_903888645.1). Classification (GTDB taxonomy): domain Bacteria; phylum Pseudomonadota; class Gammaproteobacteria; order Burkholderiales; family Rhodocyclaceae; genus CAISUK01. Next base: position 6,924 of record CAISUK010000125.1, read on the forward strand.
GCCCGTATCAAGGCAAGCGACCAGGCGCGAAGGGTTCGGCGGTGTAGCGTGATCCAAAGCTGGACATAGTTTCCGCGGCAGCATCCACGACGGTAGGTCTGCATTATTGATCAATCCCAAAAAGGCTAATTTCACGGCGGCGCGATGGCCGGAGTGTTGGTTTCCGTTATACCAGGCATAGGCGCGCCATTCGGAGTAAAGCAGCTTACTCAGTATCTCGGCGACCCAATCGTCATGCGCCTAGTGGCGCGGCAATTTTGCACCTCAAAATCCAACATCAGCAAGAAACTAACTAAGTACAGCGCTGGTTGTTTGGGGGCCGCTGGATGCGGAAAATTATCAGACACCTGAACATAGTTTCAAACTGTGCATAGGGGTCTATGCAGAGGTTTACATACGACCCTCAGCGGCTTGATGACATTTGCAAGCCAAAAGGCAGCTTTCTGATCCTTAACCTGCCGGTAGAGTTTCGGTGCTGACCCGCACTGGTTCGACTTTAACGGTTATACGGAGGAGACTGCCGGCGAGTCCGACCTGCTTTGGCTTGAGCGCTCTTGCCGAAATCCGCTAACGCGCGTCGATCAATCTCAGTAAACTGACAGCGCAAAAGAACAAAACGGTGACGCAACATCGGGACAATCAAAACAATTCAATAGGAGTAACGATGGAAAATATTTCAATGATCATCGGCGGCAAGCCAGTCGCCGCTGCCACGACGTTTCCTGTCATCAATCCGGCGACAGGAAGTACTTTTGCCACTGCCGCGGCGGGTGATGCCTCGCATGTGGATGCCGCAGTGGCTGCAGCCCAAGCCGCCTTTCCCGAATGGAGCTCTACGCCGGATGCCGAGCGGCAGCGTTTGCTTCATGCCATTGGCGCGTCGCTGGAAGCGAATATGCCGGCGCTCATGGAACTCGTCACCAAGGAAACCGGCAAGCCGCTCAATGGCCTGAATGGTGTGGGTGCCGGCATGGAGGTTGGTGGTTCGATTGCCTGGACCCACGTCACCGCCGACCTCAGCCTGCCGGTCGAAGTGATCCAGGACAACGAAGTAGCGCGCGTCGAGGTGCATCGCAAGCCGCTCGGCGTGGTCGGCTCGATTACGCCGTGGAACTGGCCGCTGATGATAGCGGTCTGGCATGTCATTCCTGCCTTGCGCGCCGGCAATACAGTGGTGATAAAACCTTCGGAAATGACGCCGGTGGCAACTGCTCGTTTCGTCGAGATTGCCAATGGCATCCTGCCGCCCGGCGTATTGAACCTGGTTACCGGGGCGCCAGGATCGGACGTCGGTCCGACCATGGCGCGCCATCCGGGCATTGCCAAGATCGTATTCACCGGTTCGACGCGCACCGGCAGAAAGATCATGGAAAATGCCTCCGGCAACCTCAAGCGCCTGACCCTGGAATTGGGCGGCAACGATGCCGGCATCGTGCTAGCCGATGTCGACCCGAAAGCCGTCGCCGCCAAGTTGTTCGGCGTGGCGTTTCATAACAATGGCCAGACCTGCGCAAGCCTGAAGCGCTTGTATGTGCACGAGAGCATCTACGAAGAACTCTGTGCCGAGTTGGCGAAACTCGCCAAGGCAACCGTGGTCGGCGACGGATTGAATCATGACACCCAGCTGGGCCCGGTGCAGAACAAGGCGCAACTCGCCATCGTCGAGGAATTGGCAGCAGATGCGCTGGCGCATGGCGCCCGTTTCCTCTCCGGCGGCCATGTCCGCGCGGGCAGCGGCTATTTCTACGAGCCGACCGTGGTGGCAGATATTACTGACGGCATTCGCCTGGTCGATGAGGAACCCTTCGGCCCGATCCTGCCGGTGATCAAATACAGCGACATTGACGATGTCATTCGCCGCGCCAACGACAATCCCAGCGGCCTGGGCGGTTCCATCTGGTCGAATGATCTGGCCAAGGCTGCACGACTGGCGCTGCGTCTGGAATGCGGTACCGCTTGGGTCAACGAGCACGGTGCGATCCAGCCTGATGCGCCGTTCGGCGGCGTCAAGCAATCCGGCATCGGTGTCGAATTCGGGCGCTACGGGCTGGAGGAATACACGTCGATCCAGACGCTCAAGATCATGAAGGCGTAGGACGATCCGTCAGGATGCAAGTCAATTGATCGAAGGTTGGCCGTGGTTCTTGCGAATGCACGGCCGCCCCATCTTGGTGATGAGGATTCGGAAGGGGCGATGATCAAAGTTCGTAACCGTACGATCGGATTACCGCCTTCGCCTTGTCCGATTTCAAATACTTGTCGAGTTCCGTGGCGGCTGCATTGGCCTTGCCCTTTTCGAGAATCACCGCATCCTGGCGGATTGGCGAGTATAGGATAACGGACGAGGCTTTGAACACAGCACAAGCTGGATTGCCCGCAGCAAGGCCAAGCCTGCCGACACTGTCATGGGTGACGATGGCGGTGACGGTCCGCCCGCCGGGCAAGGTGATGGTGACTTCGCTAACCAGAAGCAAAATTACAGTGGCCGCTTGCCGAGTTTCCAGGAACTGCTGGGGCTGCGTCGTTTATGATGCGCACTCACGACCCCGAATGGCGGGTGCGGTGGTTATGAAGCCTGAGCAAAATCCATGGAACCCGGCGTCCTCTCTACTCCAAACTATCAGTCTCATTGGGATGCCGGCGATCTCGGTTGCGGTGAACTGGTCATGGATCTTATGCTGAGGCTGCGCCATCTGAAACCCGGCGAAGTACTGAGACTGACCGCGTCAGATCCTGGTGCGCCCGCCGATATTCCCGCCTGGTGCCGCATGACTGACCATACACTCTGCCATGTCGATCCACCCAACCACGATTTTTTCATCCAACACAAGTAATAGAGGAGTACTTTCATGTCGAAACTGTGCGTCAGTCTGACTTATGCCAAAGACAACTGCGATAAAGCGACGGTTGCCTTCGTCATCGCCAACGCCGCGGTCGCTTCCAGTCAGGAAACACTGGTATTCCTGAGTACCGAGGCGGTTCGTCTGGCCTTCAAGGGTTATCCCGACGATATTCACGAAGAAGGTTTCGCACCGCTCAAGCAGTTGATGGACAACTATCTAGCGGCTGGTGGCCAGCTCTTTGTTTGCTCGCCCTGTGCCAAGAAGCGTGGCCTGGATGAGACTGAAATCATCGCTGGCGCGCAAGTCGTCGGCGGCGCCAAGCTCGTTGAATTCCTTTCGCAAGGTGCGGCATCAATCAGTTATTGATATGCCCTCAGTTGACATGCCCTTGGACAAGCACCCGGTTCGCCCTGACGTCACCTTCGATGGTGGTGATCTCGACTGCGGCAGCGGATTACTGCTGTTGATCCGCCGCCATATCGATCCGCTGGCAGCCGGCAAAACACTCGAAATACTGTCCACCGATGCGACAGTTCAGGTGGAACTACCCGCCTGGTGCCGCATGACGAACAACGAACTGGTTTCGGTCGAACCACGCGAAGGCCGGCAGATCAGCTACCTCGTCAGCAAGGAACGCTGGGGAGCTGCGGCGGCGCCATCGGTGGTTACGGGTGCCTTGCCCGCCGTGCCAAAACGCGAGCACATACAGCGTGCTGTTGTCGAGGCGCCGAAAATCGCGCCGTTTTCGGTCATGGGTCTGGGCTCATGGCCGCGCCCACGCTGGATGCTGCGGGCGATTCACGACCGCATGGCGGGCCGCATGGCCGAGGAAGAATTCCAGGCGATCGCCGATGACGCGGTACGGCTATCAGTCGAAGCACAGTTGCGTGCCGGTGTCGATGTGGTGACAGACGGCGAACAGCGTCGCGATTCCTACGCCAGCTTCGTCGGCGGTATCCTCGACAACTGCCAACTGATCCCGCTGACTGACCTGTTGCCCTATGTCAGCGACCCGGTGAAGTTTGAAAAGGAACTCCGTGCGCTCGACATCCCGGCCCACGAGGTTCGTCATCCTGCGGTGTTCGGTCGAATCGCCCGCAGCCGGCCCTTGGCGGTGCATGAGCTGGACTACGCCCGCTCATTGACGGAAAAGCCGGCCAAGGTCGCGTTGCCCGGCCCGTATCTGTTGACTCGCACCATGTGGATGGAGTGCCTTTCCGATCGTGCCTATGCGTCCCGCGAGGAACTGGCACTGGATATCATAGAGGTATTGAGAGCCGAACTCGCCGAGCTGATCGATGCCGGTGCGGCGCTGGTGCAGTTCGACGAACCGGTGCTATCCGAAGTGGTATTCGCTCGGACCCAATCCGGTTCGGGCGGACGCAGCTTCATGTGTGGGGCGCTGGGTGAGAAAAAGCCCATCGACGAGGAGCTGGCGTTCGCCCGTGATCTGATCAATGCCGTGGTTGCCGGCGTCGCACCGGAGCGCACTGCGTTGCATGTCTGCCGCGGCAACTGGAGCACGGATGAATCGGTGGCTCTTGCCGGCGACTATCGGCCCCTGTTACCACTGTTTCAGCAAATCAAAGTCGGTACCCTGATGCTCGAACTGGCCACGCCGCGGGCTGGCGAAATGGACGTGTTACGGGAGCTTCCCGACGACAAACGCATCGGCGTCGGCGTGGTGAATCAAAAGCATCCGTGCATCGAAAGCGTGGACGAAATCGTCGAAAAGGCGGAACAGGGGATTGCACTCTTCGGTGTTCAGCGAATGCTGCTGAATCCGGACTGCGGCTTTGCCACCTTCTCCGATAACCCGGTGGCGTCAGCCCAGATTGCCGAGGGCAAGCTGAGGGCAATTGCACAGGCAGCGGCTAGGTTACGCGAACGACACAAGGTCTAGGAGTTATATGAGCGCTTATTACAACCGAATAATCGGTCGAGCGGCGGCTTATTGATCGTTAGCAGGCTTTCGTATTGGGCGAATTTCTGATGCTGCTACGGCCGTTCAATGGCCGAAAGTGTGAGTCCAGCCAATTTCCGCATTGCGGTCATTAGCCTGAGTTTCGAGAATTCAGGCGAGCGGCGGCATTGGCCGACCTCCGGCCGTTCGTTCCAATCTGTCAGCGGAAATACGCCCGCGCATTCGGGTGCACGGTTTCGTCAGCCAGCAAATCCGCCGCCGTGAACCACCGCAATTCCTCGTGCTGATCATCCGGTTGCGGCACGAACGAATCATCCGGCAGCACCAGTCGATGCGCCAGCACTACCTAGCGCGTGCTGATGCCGGGTGCATTGAGGAAATTCTCGTCATAGAACTGTTCGTACGGCGCGGCGAACTGCCAACCCGTCACCGGGGCGGCTTCGCCAAGTTCCCGCTGCACGATGCGCACCAGGGCATCGGCCAATCGTTCGCCTTTCAGAACTCGCCCCCCGGGCACGAACCAGAAACCTTGTGCAGGGCGATTGGACCGCAGGCCGAGCAGCACCCGACCGTCTCTCCTTTGCAGGATCAGATCAATCGCAATCATCGGGGTATCTGCCACGACCTGGAGCGCACGTGCTTTGCTTTTCATCATCACGCCATCTCACACCAACCCGCGAGGGAAAAAGATGTTACATAGAACAGCTGCCGTCACTGGATTCCGTTCTTCAACGGAATGACGGGCAAATGAATTCCCCACCGTACCAGTGGCGGCTCTCAAGTTACGACGATTCCCTGGATTGTTTCCTGAACAGTTCCAGTGCTCGCTCAAGAATATGCCTATCGGCTACATCTTTGTCGCGCGCGGTTTGCTTGGTTCGCATTCAACGACGCAATCAGTACCTTCAGGTCTTCCAGGGACGCCGGGCGGCAATACTCATCCGTTTCGTCCATTGACTCGCTCCAACGCAACTTTTGCCATTCCCCTGGCCAGACAGTCAAGCTGATGCTGGTAGGCATCTTCGTGTGTTTTGAAGCGGTACACGCCTTTGGATTTCATCGTTGAATCGAGCGCCTTCGGCCAGGCGGGCGCCAGACGCAAGAAGGCCAATGGGACGCTCTCTACGCTGACCTACCGTTCTCATGCCAACCGCCTTTCCTTGAGCGATCAAATGATACACCGCCCCGTACAACCCTTAGAACCCTTAGACCCCTTTGAACCAGGCTAACTCGACAACCATCGAGATGCATATCGGTGGAACTGCCTATCCCATACGGCCGTTATCTCAGCTGTCGGCGGATTTCTTTGAGGCACCATTGAGGGCGCGCTTCTCGTGGCGGAACATTTCCGGAATGTGCTTGGCCATCTCCAGTTGGCGGTGACACTCGGATTCGATCGCGGGCAGCGCTTTGCCAAGCATGCCGTCGTCGGCGCCTTCCTGGCGGGCCGCATCGGCGATTATTGGCAGGCTAGTCAGGGTGTCGCGCACAAGCGTTTGCAATTCGTTTCGCACCATCGCCGGTGGTAGATCGGCGGCCAAACAAAAGCTGGCCCATTCCATCGCTGAGACATCTGCGGGCGCAAAGGCATCGCCAATGGCCATGGCGTAGGTATCCGCAACTTGCTGGCCGTCAAAAACCAAACAGCACACCAAATCATAGGCAGCGGCGAGCGTCAGTCCCCCTTCATTGACCAGGAATGTGAGGTTTTTGGCGTGTGCATCGGTATTGCCGATGAGTACTTGGAAAATGGCCCAACGCAGCAACGCACGGCGCTCTACGATCGGACGCGCCGCGGCCGCCATCAGCTTGAAGAACATAGGCAGCGACGCACCGTCGCGGATATTCCGGACGTCCGGTGAGTCGCCATAGGGGCGTTCATACTTGAAGCCGACGGACAGCCCCAGGGCCTGACAACCGTCTATGGCTGGTAGTCGGCGAACCGTGCTGCCGGTAACAATGCGGTCGAAGCGCTTGATCGCCAAGACGGGTTCAGGTACATGGTGCAGGCGCACTTCTGCAACGGGAAGCTTCACCGCACGCGCGAGCCGCATGCAGAAAAATTCGTTTGTAGTGAGACCGGCGAAGATCGCGTGTGCCGGTTCCGGCTTGAGGATATGGGTCGACGCCAGGTCGCGGCCCTCGACCAGATACCAGCTGTCCGCATCCTCAAGAACGGCTACCTTGTCCTGGTAACCCGCGATCGACAGGCGGATTTTTCCGTCCCAGACCGAGAACGGTACCTGATGTCGATCGCGAATGCGCTCAGAGAGCTCAGATCTTGGCAGATGGCGCCGACTTGCCATCGCTTCATTGATTGACGCACCCTCGGTGCGCAGGCTTAGTGCGCCTGCCGTCTCGCGCCCGAGGGCGGACAGTAACCCGATGAGGTTGGCCTTGGTAACCTGGAAGGCGACAGATGCATCGTCGAGCGCGTCACCTTCCGGAAGCAGGTTCTCGAAGAATTGGCGCACGGTCGCACTATGGGTATCGGCGGAAAGATTGGCTGGCCGGCTGAGCGGCAGGCAAGGGCTCAACGGGAAGGCTGATTCGCGCCCTAGCCAAACCGGCGCGTATTCGAACGCAAACCGATTGGATTGCGGGTCGTGGTTCAGCCAGCCCATCAAGTGCTCCCCCATCCAGGCCTCAAGGCGCATCGTTAGGCTCCGGGAGACGTCGGCGCGCGCGCTCCTTTAACTCTGCCGGCACAGCGAAGAGCGCAACACCGAGCCCCTCGAGAATATGCAAAGCCATGCCAAGGCCAACAGTATCCTTGCCGGTTTCGAGATTCTGCAAAGTCTGCTTGGAGACGCCCAAAGCCACGGCGGCAGCCTCCAGAGTGAGATCGCTCTGCGTCCTGGCGGCACGGGCGAAACGGCCCAGGTCTCTTGCAGACATCACCAGTGGGTCAGATGGGAACGGCAACGGCACGACTCGACGCATCATTTATCATCCTATCTTGATAGGATCATACGTGAATTTCCCAGGAAGTGAAATTACAATCCTATCTAATTAGGATTAAATAACGACATATAGCCTTGACGGGACAACTTCCTATCATAATAGGATTTATCATAGCCACCTTCTATACCCGCCACGCGTGGAGAGGGGTGCAGAGTGTTCACTTCTCCCCTCAGCGTCTGCGAGTAGATGCGTTCGATCAGTTCTTGCTGTTGCGGGTTGACCATGATGGCCGCGCCTTGTTCTTCCATGTGCCATTCGCCAAACTGTGCCGGGATGATTTTTTCCAGATCGACTTTTTGGCCTTGGTCGGCGGAGCGCCCGGTAGGGCGCAAAGCGACGGCGCCGAAACTGGCGGCGCACATGAGGACTAAGGTCAACGTGCAACGAGGCGGCCGGCAATTTCGGGATAGTCCGGGAATGCTGAATCGAGACTGGCCAGTGAAGCGTCGTGGGCTAGCGCGGTGGCAATGTTTATTCTGTCGGCGGGGTCTTTGTGAACATCCTTTAGCGATACCGAAAGTCGAGCGATCTCGCACGTAATCGGCAGGCATTCGATCCCTGAGTGTCCAAGCGCTTCAGGTAGCCATTCTTTCACCGGTAGCGGTAAATCGAGCTTTCCATGCTTTACGAGCAAGGCAACCTCGAAACACGAAATTGCCGACACCGCCAGGTTCGTC
>CAISUK010000126.1 GCA_903888645.1 uncultured Pseudomonadota bacterium
CAATTCGCTGCCACCATGCATGAAACCACCCTGGCCGGTCTCACCGGGATGATGATTACCGGCACCGTCGGGCAGCGCGAAGTCTTTCTCGATCAGATCAAGCAGTTGTCCGTCATCCGCGACCTGCGCGTATTGCGCGGTGATCCGGTGATCAAGCTGTTCGGCGCCGGCAAAGGCGGCGAAGGCGATCCGGACAACATCGAGCGGCAGGTGCTGACCACCGGCAAGCCGTTCGTCGAGGTCCAAACCGATGCGACCGGCGAATCCTTGCGCGTCGTGCAACCGGCCATTGCAGCCAAGAACTATCTCGGCAAGGATTGCACCAGTTGTCATGCGGTGCCTGAAGGCACCGTGCTGGGGGTGGTGAACATGAAGATCACCCTCGACCAAGTCAATGAGGCGGTCAATACGCAGCGCCTGCACTCGATCATCGCCGCCAGCCTGGTGAGCATCCCGCTGCTGGCTTTCATCTACCTCTTCATCCGCAACGTGGTGGTGCGCCCCCTCGAAGAAATGGGCAAGGGTCTGAGCAGTATTGCCAGTGGCGAGGGCGACCTGACCCGCCGCCTGGTGGTGCATGGCCGCGACGAGATCGGTCAGGCTGCCGAGTCGTTCAACCAGATGATGGAGAAGTTCTCCGCCCTGGTTCGCCACGTCGACGAATCGGCCAATCGGGTGGCAAAGGCTGCCCGCCTGCTCTCGGAAAATGCCCTCAGCGTTGCCGCCAGCTCGCAGCAGCAGGACGAGAAGTCAGCGACCGTAGTGGACGCGGTCGAGCAGATGACCAGCAGCATCACCTCGATTGCGACCAGCACGGAGCGCGTTCATGAAAAATCCCGGGAGAGCCTCGCCCGCTCGGACGAGGGCAATCAAAGTCTGGCCAAACTGATCGACTCGATGAGCCAGGTTGATCGTACCGTGCATCAGATTGCCGACGCCGTGACTCAGTTTGTCGGCAATGTCGAATCGATTACCAGTATTACCGGCGAAGTGAAAGGCATAGCCGACCAAACGAATCTCCTTGCCCTCAATGCCGCCATCGAGGCGGCCCGTGCCGGCGAACAAGGACGGGGCTTTGCGGTGGTGGCCGACGAGGTCAGGAGCCTTGCCGAAAAATCCTCGGCGGCAGCCAGCCAGATCGATGGCATCACGCGAACGCTGTCACAACAATCGGAAGCCGTCAGACGCTCGATCGATGACGGCCGCTCACACATCGCTGCGAGTCACAAATCGGTGGACACCGTTACCGCCGTTCTGGAAGCCGCGAGCGGGTCGGTAAGCCAGGTCGGCCAGGGTCTGGATGACATTGCCGGAGCGACCGAGGAGCAGCGGCGCATGAGTAGCGACGTGACGCGCAACATCGAGTCGATTGCCGACATGGCGCGCGAGAACAATGCGGCTATCACCCGCACTGCCGCCGCCGCCAAGGATCTCGAAACACTCGCAGCAAACCTGCAGAGCGCGGTGTCAAGGTTCCGCACCTGATGCGACCGTGATTCGGCAGAGTGCGGCAGCGGTCTCGCAAGGGCGGGTCTCCACCGAGGTAATGATCGGACCGCGGCCAGCCCTCCAAAATTTTAATGGCCAAATCCAGCCAAGGCGTTCGTGCACTGCCACAAAATCAGGCAGGTGCGAAGCCTGCTAACCAGTCTCGATTTGCGTGACTTGCCCACAGAGTTGTCCACAGATTTTGTGGGTAACCTGCAGAACGGATTTGCGCCCCACGTCAGTCATGACGTGTTTCTGGGGGCTGCCCCGATAGGCTAACTTTGATTAGCCACTGATGAAGACTGGCCCTGCAAATTTTCAAGCGAAGTGGCGCCGAAAGTGCACACCAAGATTCGGCTTTGACATATGCTGAATGCCATGAGTAACTTCAGTGAACAGGAGCTTGAGCAGGCACTGCGCGAGTGCGCGGCAGAGCCGATTCATCAGATTGGAACCATTCAGCCCCACGGCGGGTTGTTGGTGCTGTCGGCTGACCGCACCCGCACTGTCCTGCAGTCCAGTGCCAACCTCGCAGAATTTTTCAAGCTGCCGCCAGTCGGCGCAAACGGTGTGCCGCTTGCCGCATTGATCGGTGCCGATGCGGCCATTCATGTCGAGCAACTGATCGAGCTCGCCAGCAACGAAAGTACCGCCGTGGGCAAGTTCAGTCTTGGCGCGGCTCAAGCGACGGCGGATCTGCTGGCGCATGTCTATCGCTCGGGCGGCGTGTTCGTGCTGGAAGTGGAGCGCGATCGGAATGTTCCTCAGGAGACACGTATCGCCGAACAGTTGTTCAAGATGCAGCAAGATCTGCTGGTTGCCGATATCGATACGGAAATAGTTGGCTATTTCGAGCAAATTGCCAAGCTGGTCCGCACCCTGACTGACTATGACAGCGTTATGGTTTATCGCTTTGACGGCAATTTCGACGGCGAAATCGTCATCCAGGAATGTACCGACAGCGCTTCGCCTTACTTGGGTTTTCATTTCCCGGCCAGCGATATTCCGCCGCAGGCGCGCCGCCTCTACACCGTCAATCTGGTACGCGTCATTGCCGATGTCGACGCTATCCCCGTGCCCGTCCTGCCGCCGCTCAATCCCACCACCGGTGTGCCACTGGATATGAGCTTTTCGGCGCTGCGCAGCCTGTCGCCGATACATCTCGAATACCTGCGCAACATGGGCGTGCAGGCCTCGATGGCCATTTCGCTACTGCAAAATGGCCGGTTATGGGGGCTGATTGTCTGCCATCATCAAAGCGCGAAAACCGTATCGCTGGCGACCC
>CAISUK010000127.1 GCA_903888645.1 uncultured Pseudomonadota bacterium
ACGCTTCACTTCAGACAGTGCCACATGCAACGCCATAATAATGCGATGAAGTTACTGATGTTGATCCTGTTGCTGGTGCTCAACGCGCAGGCAGCGCAAGGGCCACGGCAGTTTCTGCGCGACGGCTGGCGCATCCAGTCGTCTGCGGCTGTGAACGCAGACGGGGCAGCCCTGTCCCAGGCCGGCTTTACCGACTCAAGCTGGTACCCCACGCGCGTGCCGACCACGGTGCTGGCGGCGCTGGTCGAGAACAAGGTCTATCCGGACCCTTACTTCGGCGTCAACCTGCGATCAATTCCCGGCACCGACTATCCGGTCGGCGAAAACTTCTCGGACCTGCCGATGCCCGCCGACAGTCCGTTCCGCTCCTCCTGGTGGTATCGCACCGAATTCCGCTCTCCCGCACTCGAACGCGGGCAGCGCGCGTGGCTGCATTTCGACGGCATCAATTTCAGGGCCAACGTCTGGCTCAACGGTCAACGTCTGGCCGCCTCGAACGAAATCGCCGGCACCTTCCGTTTGCACCGACTCGACGTCACCGACGCGCTGCGGTCGACCGGAGCGAACGCGCTGGCGGTCGAGGTCATCGCGCCAGCGCCCCATGAACTCGGCCTGACCTGGGTCGATTGGAACCCGGCACCGCCGGACAAGGACATGGGCATTTTCCGCGACGTTTTCCTGACCACAAGCGGCGCAGTGACGCTGGGTTCACCCCATGTCACATCCCGTCTGGAGGGCCCCGCCTTCCAGCGCGCGCATCTGACCGTCGGGGTCGAGGCGCACAACGCGAGTGAGCACGCCGTGACGGGAACGCTCAGGGGCCGGATCGAAGGCGTGCCCTTCACCATGCCGGTCACGCTGGCGCCTGGCGAGACGCGCGAGTTCTCGTTTACACCCGAGCATTACCGCCAACTCAATTTGCGCCATCCACGGCTCTGGTGGCCGGCGCAAATGGGTGCGCAGGCCTTGTACAAGGTGGAAGTCACGTTTGAGGTGGCGCAAGGCGTCTCGGACCGCCGCGCCGCCCGTTTCGGCATCCGCGAGGTCACGTCAGAGCTTGACACCGCCGGCCATCGACTCTTCAAGGTCAATGGCCGGCGCTTTCTGGTGCGTGGTGGCGGCTGGGCCTCCGACATGATGCTGCGCTATTCGCTGGAGCGCGTGCGATCGGAATTCGCGTACGTGAAGGACATGAACCTGAACACGATCCGGCTTGAAGGCAACCTGGAGCCCGATTCCTTCTTCGACCTCGCCGATCAGCAAGGCATCATGGTGATGGCGGGCTGGCCCTGCTGCTCGCACTGGGAGCAGTGGGAACGCTCTGAGAGCTACGCGCAAGGCCCTGTGTGGGGCCGGCAAGACCACGAGATCGCTGCCGCATCGCAAGAAGACCAGATCCGCCGGCTGCGCGGCCATCCCAGTCTGCTGGCCTGGTTGAACGGCAGTGACGGGCCACCACCGCCCCACGTCGAACGCACCTACCTGGACATCCTGAAACGGCTCAATTGGCCCAATCCAGTCCTGTCCTCGGCGTCCGACAAGCCAACCGTGCTGACCGGCAGCACGGGCGTCAAGATGCTCGGGCCCTATGACTGGGTCCCGCCATCCTACTGGCAACGCGACAAGACGCGTGGTGGCGCACACGGCTTCGCGACCGAGATCGGGCCTGGCCCAGCGGTGCCGCCATTTGAGAGCCTGCGCCGGATGCTGCCGCAAGAAGACCTTTGGCCGATTGGCGAGGCGTGGAAGCACCACGCGGGCGGCGGCGTGTTCCGGGACATGAACGTGTTTACCGAGGCGCTGGAGGCGCGCTACGGCGCGGCCAAGGACGCACGCGACTACGCGCGCAAGGCGCAGGCGATGGCGTATGAGGGCGAGCGCGCCATGTTCGAAGCCTTCACGGCGAACCGTTACGGTTCCACCGGCGTGATCCAGTGGATGTTTAACAATGCCTGGCCGTCCATGATCTGGCATCTTTACGACTATTACCTCGAACCGGGCGGCGGCTACTTCGGCGTGAAAAAGGCCTGCGAGCCGGTGCACGCCCAGTACTCCTACGCCGACCGTTCCGTGCTGGCGGTCAACATGACCGGACGCGCGCTCAAGAACGCAGAACTCAGCGCGCGCGTCTTCGACGTTTCGGGGCGCGAGCGCTTCACCAAGACCCTGCGGCTGGACGTGCCAGCTGACGGCACAACAACTGCGTTCACGATCCCGAAGATTGAGGGCCTTTCGACCACGTATTTCCTGCGGCTGACGCTCAAGGATGGC
>CAISUK010000128.1 GCA_903888645.1 uncultured Pseudomonadota bacterium
TAAAAGGCCACATTATTATTTTACGATTCCTTAGTTGAAGGCAATCAGTTAACCGAATGAGCCATCAGAATCCCCTGAGGCCATCGCTGAAGACCCCGTCGCGCTCGATATGCAGGTTATAGGCATCTATGGCTTCGCGGTTTTCCGCAAGCCACTTTGCTTGCTTGGGTTGCCTGACCAAATCGGCCAAGTGCGCTTCAAATTCTCGCGACAAGTTGATTTCCAGCTGCTTGTTTTCCTGAACCAGGGGGCTGATCACGGTGAGGTTTACGGCATGCCTGGGTAAATTGGACGGCATTTTCTGTATCGTGATCTGTGTAGTCAGCGTTCATCAAGTATACGCAAGGTAAGTCTATGCATAGCTTGTGGTTAGGATGCGCAGGTCGGATTCCAGGACGCGGCGCGGATTTGTGTGAAACAGTTTGTTGAACGAACTGGACCCCGGCCTGCGCCGGGGCGACGACCAAAGGAAGTCCCCGTGGGGCGACCGAGGGAAGTCCCTGTGGGACGACCAAATGGAGTGCCGGTCCGACGGGCGAAGGGAGTCGCTGTGGACAGAGCGAGAAAATCAAGCTGACAACAGCTTCAATCTGATTTGTCTGTAGTGCGCAATATCGCGGCGGCGGCCAAGTCGCCGATTCGCGTCAGGTAGAGCGTGCCCATCTCGACATAGAAGCGATGTGCTTCTTCGCTGGCCAGTACCAGGGCGCCGAAAGTAACTTCGTCGCGACGCAGTGGAACCAGCGCCAGCGAGCGGACGTGACTGCCGCGCTCGCCGAACCAGTGCGTGGCATCCTGCGCGGCGGTGGGGCCGCAATAGGGGTGCGCGAGAGCGATGGCGAAGTCGCGAGCGGCGGCATCGAGCGGCGCGAACTCGGCGCTGTCACCGCCGGAGGGCAACTCCCAAAAGCGCAAGGCGACATGCGGCACTGCAAAGGCGCCGCCAAGGTGGGCATAGAGGACGCGCAGCACGGCCGGAAAATCGCCGGCGGCCAGCAGCGCCACGGCGAGGCGATGCACCTTGGCGCCGATCACGTCGTTCTCTTCGCCGAAACGAATCAGCTCGGCCAGTTTGCTTTCCAGTTGGCGAACCTTCTCGCGCAAGGTGGCGATCTGTCGCTCGCTGATGGAAATGGCCTTGTCGCCATGCGGACTGGGAATGTGCAACTGCGACAACAGGTCGGCATACTGCTCGAGAAACTCGGGATGGATTTGCAGGTAGCCGGCGACACCGGCGGCATCGATTTCAGGGTTCATTACTCATGTTCCTCAGTATGCCCATTGTTCTCGGTCAGATTTCAATTTCGCCGGCGAATACGGCGACGGCCGGGCCGGTCATCGCCACCGGCTGGTCCGGGCCGTTCCACGCCACCAGCAAATCGCCGCCGCGGGTGCTGACGCGCACCGGCGATTCAAGCAGACCACGGCGTATGCCGGCGACCACGGCGGCGCAGGCGCCGGTGCCGCAGGCCAGCGTTTCGCCGGCGCCGCGCTCGAATACGCGCAAGCGGATGGCATGGCGATCGAGCACCTGCATGAAGCCGGCATTGACCCGGCGGGGAAAGCGCGGATGGTTTTCAATGAGCGGGCCGTCGCGTTCCACGGCTGCCGCAGCGACGTCGGCAACGACCTGAACCGCATGCGGGTTGCCCATGGAGACGACGCTGATGTCGATTTCATGGTTGCCGATTTGCAGCGGCTGGACCACGGCATCGCTGTCGCTGACGAAGGGAATCTCCGCCGAAGCACAACGCGGGAGACCCATATCGACTGTCACTTCGCCGTCGGCTTCGAGCCGTGGGGCAATGATGCCCGAGCTGGTTTCGACACGGATTTCGCGCTTGTCGGTCAGGCCCTGGTCATGGACGAAACGGACGAAACAGCGTGCGCCGTTGCCGCACTGCTCGACTTCGCCGCCATCGGCATTGAAGATGCGATAGCGGAAATCGACGTCGGCTCGGGTGGCCGGCTCGACAATGAGTATCTGGTCGCAGCCGATGCCGAAATGACGATCGGCAATCCGTCGCGCTTGCTCCGGTGTCAAGTATAGCGACTGGCGGACGGCGTCGATGACGACAAAATCGTTACCGAGGCCATGCATTTTGCTGAAGCGGATTTTCATCGGGGCAAGGGTATCCGGCGGCCAGGAAGGTCAATCAAGACAATACGCCGCGGTTTCAGACGCTTTTCCGCAGGGCGTGTTGCCCGGCATGATAAACGCGAAGAAAGATTATCTGCATTTTTGGCAATCAAGACTATCCCACTCTGCCTTTGCCCGGTTGCGGCGGCGACGGCTCTCCCCTGCCGGCACGAAGTGGCAACTCAAATGGAATTGCCGTGACCCCGATCCATCGGCTAATATGCGCTCCGCTGGGCCGACTCGCGTCGAAAACAAGGGGTATTGGCATTTGATGCCTTCGCACTGACATTGCCGGCTTTTCGCCGGTGGAGGTTTGCCTGATGAGTGGCGTATCGGCCTGGTGGGAAAAGATCGGCTTGCAGCTTAAGCTGCAAATACTCATCCAGGGTTTCCTGATCGCCGCACTCGTCGCGACTCAGCAGTGGCTCTCCATACAGTTTGAACAGCAGGTCCTGAACGCCGCCGAAGACCGCGCCAGAGCCGTGGGAGATGGCGCCATCAATGGGCTGAATACCTTGATGCTGACCAAGGTGGGTGAAGACGAAGTCATCAGCAACCAAGTGAGCCGGGCGCTGTTCATCCAGAAGATGGGCGCTACGGAAAAGATCAAGGAAATGCGGATTGTCCGCGGCAAGAGCGTGGACGACGAGTTCGGCAAGGGCCTGCCGCAGGAACGGCCGGTCGACGATATGGACCGCAGCGTCCTCGCCAGCGGGCGGGCCGAATACAAGATGACGCACGGCGCCGCCGGGGAAGCTTCCCTGAGAACCGTGATGCCGTTCGTCGCCAGCAAGAATTTTCGCAGTACCAACTGCCTCAAATGCCACGGCGTGGAGGAAGGCGCTGTTCTCGGCGTGGCCAGCGTTGTCATCGACATCAAGGACGATCTGGCCACCATCAACAGGATTCAGACGTGGATGTGGCTCGGCCAGATCGTCTTGCAGATCATTCTGTTTTTCGTGGTCGGCCTGATCATGCGCAGCCTCCTCAAGCAGCTCGGCGGCGAGCCGGCTTATGTTATCGACATCGTCAAGCAAATAGCCCAGGGCAATCTGTCGGGGGAAATCGCCACCCGCAGTGGCGACAACAGCAGTCTCCTGGTGGCCATGAAGCATATGCAGGACAGCCTGCGCCGCATCATTGCCGGAACGCTCCATTCCGCAGACAAGCTGGCAGATGCAGCGCGGCAGTTGGCGGATTCTTCACATCAGGTGCTCAATGCTTCGGAGCGACAAAGCGATGCCTCGATTTCCGTGTCGGCCTCGGTCGAGGAAATGACCGTGTGCATCGGCCAGATTGCCGAGAATGCCGCCGATGCGCAGAAGAATGCCTCGGAAACCGGCAACCTGGCAAAGGCCGGTTCCCGGGTGGTGACCGAAGTGATCGCCGAGATGAACCAGATATCCGGCGCTGTGGCAACTTCCTCGGGCTTGATCACAGCGCTCGGCGAACAGTCCGAACAAATATCCACTATTGTCAATGTCATCAAGGGGATTGCCGATCAGACCAATCTGCTGGCCTTGAACGCAGCCATCGAGGCAGCCCGTGCCGGCGAGCAGGGAAGAGGTTTTGCCGTGGTTGCCGACGAGGTCAGAAAGCTCGCCGAGCGCACGAGCAGTTCCACGCGGGAGATCGCCGCCATGATCGAGGCGATCCAGGGCGGCACCAGCGATGCCGTCAAGGGCATGGGCGAAGGCAGCGCCTGCGTCGGCGAAGGCGTGCAGATGGTGGGCCGGGCGGGCAGCTCGATGGAGCAGATCCAGCAGGGCGTCGACAAAGTGCTGGCCTCGGTCGGCGACATCTCGGCAGCCCTGGCGGAGCAGAGCCGGGCAAGCGCGCTGGTGGCGAAGAATGTCGAGCAGATCGCCGTGATGACCGAAGAGACCAGCAACATCATCAAAGACGTTGCTGCGTCAGCCGATCAACTCGAGCATCTGGCGACAACGCTCAAGGAATCGGTCGGGCAGTTCAAGGTGTGAGGCCGAGGTCGGCCGATCAGTCAGTAGACCGCGGGTTCCCCCGGTGGCCGCGTCTTGAAGCGCTTGTGCAGCCAGAAATATTGTTCGGGCATGGCGGCGACCCAGGCTTGGATGGTCTCGTTCATGCGCCGGGTGTCGGCTTCGATGCTCTCGCCCGGGTAGTCGCTCCAGGCCGGCAATAGCTCCACCAGGTAACCGGCGCCGCCTGGCAACATGCGTGTCAGGCAGGGGACGACGGCTGCACCGATCATGCGCGACAGCCGCGACAGGCCGGTGATGGTCGCCGCCGGAAAACCAAAAAAGGGCACGAAGATGGTGTCGCGCTGGCCGTAATCCATGTCCGGCAAATAATAGAACGGCCGCCCCTCGCGCATGGCCTTGATGGCTTTGCGCGTGCCTTCCTGCCGCGATAGCAGCAAGCTGTCGCCGAAGCGCATGCGGCCGCGATGGAGGGCCGCATTGAAGAACAGGTTCTTCTGGCTGGCATAAATGCTGACCATGCCAAGATCGAGCGACAGCCTCGTCCAGCCCATGTCGAGACCGACGAAATGCGGCACCAGGAGGATGATCGGACGACCGCGCACGGCATCGAGATGCTCTTGGCCGCTGACCTGAACGAGGCGGCGAATGCGTTCGGCCGAGGCCCACCAGAGCAGGCCGCGCTCGAAAAAACTGCGGCCGAAAGCACTGAAATGGCGGCGCGCCAGGGCCTCGCGATCGGCTTCGGACATTGCTGGAAAGCACAGGCGCAGGTTGGTCATGGCGACGTGGCGGCGCTCTCTGCCCAAGGCATAGAGCAGCCGGCCAAAATCATCGCCGACTCTTGCCAGCCAGGCCATGGGCAGAAAATGCAGCAGCCAGAGCAGGAAATAAAGCGCGCGGGTCATCATGGCAAAAGCGCGGGCGACGCCGGCGGTTCGGCGCCGGCTGGCACTTTGTAGCGGTTGTAGCCCCACAGATATTGCGCGGGGCAGCGGCGGATCATGCCTTCCACGGCACGATTGATGACGGCAGCACGTGCCGCTGTATCGCCGGCGACGGCTTCATCGACTGCTGCGAAATGCAGGTCGTAGCCGCCGCCGCGCGGCAAGCGTTCGGCAAAGCCCACCAATACCGCGACGCGGCCGGCCTCGGTGAGGCGGGCAGCCAGCGTCATCGTGTAGGCGGGCCGATTGAAAAATGACAGCCAGGTTCCTTCTCCGGCGGAGGGCGCCTGATCGGGCAGGATGCCCACCGTTTCGCCACGACGCAGCGCCTTGAGCAAGCGCCGCACGCCGGAAATGTCGGTGGGAACCATGGTCAGCGTCGGCCGGTTGCGGCCCGCCTCGACGATCGGGCGCAGCCACGATTGTTTGGCCGGACGATAGAGTGCGGTCATTGGCGCTTTGGTCGCCATGTATTGCCCGAGCATTTCGAAACAGCCGAGATGCGGCATGATCAGCAGCACGCCTTCGCTGCGCGCCCAGGCCGCTTCGAAATGCTCCCAGCCATGCACGCGGCGCACCAGCGCAACCACTTCCTGCAGCGGCGGGATCCACATTTTCGGCAACTCGAATGCCATCTTGCCGGCTTCGGCAATCGCGCCTGGAAGGACTCGGCGATATTCGTCGCCAGCGCAGGCAAGGCGCAGATTTCCTTGCACCTGACGGCGATAGCGCGGCGACGCCGCATAGGCCAGCCAGCCGGCGAGCGCACCGAGGCGATGCAGCAACGGCAACGGTAACGCTGAAAACAGTTGGAACAGCCGGGCAGGCGCAGCAGTGGCCATGGGCAAGGTGGCGGCGAACTTGGGGAATGGTTGAAGGAAATGTGGCCACCCGGCGTTTTGACCCGGTCTGGCAAAAAAGCTAACATTATCCATCCGCCGAGTTAATTCAGGACAACTTGCAGGGCGGTTTTCGTTGCGCCTATGTCGATATACACTCGATATCGGCGCGTCCCGACGAAAAGAAAACTGCTAAAGCGTCGCCTGCTCTCCTCCCCGGAGCCGGTAGCGCCGGCCAATTGGGGAAGCATGAAGGAGCAGAACCGCATGCCGCACGATTTTCTCTTTACATCCGAATCCGTTTCCGAAGGCCATCCAGATAAGGTTGCCGACCAGATCTCGGATGCGATTCTGGACGCCATTTTCACCCAGGACAAGTATTCCCGAGTCGCCGCTGAAACCCTGACCAACACTGGTCTGGTGGTGCTGGCGGGCGAGATCACCACCAACGCGCATGTCGATTACATCCAGGTGGCGCGCGACACCATCAAGCGCATCGGCTATGACAACACCGAATACGGCATCGACTACAAAGGTTGCGCCGTGCTGGTGGCCTATGACAAGCAGAGCAACGACATCGCCCAGGGCGTCGACCACGCCAGCGACGACCACCTCAACACCGGTGCCGGCGATCAGGGCCTGATGTTCGGCTACGCCTGCGACGAAACCCCCGAATACATGCCGGCGCCGATCTATTACGCGCACCGTCTGGTCGAACGCCAGGCGATGCTGCGCAAGGATGGTCGTCTGCCCTTCCTGCGCCCTGACGCCAAGAGCCAGGTCACGGTGCAGTACGAGGACAACGAGGCGACGGGCGTCCACACGGTCGTCCTGTCCAGCCAGCACCACGAGCGCGTGATCGACCCCGTGACCGGCCAGATGTCCGACAAGGCCCGCAAGGAACTCATCGCCAAGGTCATCA
>CAISUK010000129.1 GCA_903888645.1 uncultured Pseudomonadota bacterium
GCCATCCTGGTCGGCGACTCGCTCGGCAATGTCCTCCAGGGCCAGACATCGACACTGCCGGTGACGATGGAGCACATGATTTATCACACCCAGTGCGTCGGCCATATGGTTCATCGCGCCATTGTTGTGACTGACATGCCCTTTGGCAGCTATCAGGAGTCGAAGGAACAAGCCTTGCGCAACGCCGTGCGCCTGCTGGCCGCCGGCGCCGAAATGGTCAAGCTGGAAGGCGGCCAGGTCATGGCGGAGACGGTGCACTTCATGGTCGAACGCGGCATCCCTGTATGTGCGCACATCGGACTGACCCCGCAATCGGTGCATGCGCTTGGTGGTTACCGGGTGCAGGGCCGCGACGACGACGCAGCGCTACGCATGAAAGCCGACGCGGCGGCACTTGAAGACGCCGGAGCGACCATGATGGTTCTCGAGATGGTGCCCTCAGCACTGGCGGGCGACATCACCAGCAGCCTCACCGCCTGTGCCACGATCGGCATCGGCGCCGGCAAGGATTGCAACGGCCAGGTGCTTGTCCTCCACGACATGCTGGGACTCTACCCTGGCAAGAAGGGGCGCTTCGTGCGCAACTTCATGGAAACCGCGACGGGTATTGAAGAGGCTGTGCAGGCCTATGTCGCTGCCGTCAAGGATGCCAGTTTCCCGGCGCCGGAACACTGTTACTGATCGATCTGCGACGATCTTTGCCTTCACGGAATACGCCTCTCAATTTTTTCCTCGGATCACCTCAGTTCCCCTCAGCTCACCCGATTCCCACGGTCAACCCGAACACAATGCATATCCACCACACTATCGCCGCGCTTCGCGATGGACTGGCAGGCGCCCGCCGGATCGTCCTGGTTCCGACCATGGGCAATTTGCACGACGGCCATATCGCCCTCATGAAACAGGCCCGCGAGCACGGCGATACAGTAGTGGTCACCATCTTTGTCAATCGCCTGCAATTTCGTCCCGGCGAGGATTTTGAAAACTACCCGCGTACTCTGGCGGCGGACTGTGAGCGCCTGGCTGCGGCCCGGGTCGACCATTTGTTCGCGCCGGATGAAACGGAGATGTACCCGGCGCCACAGCAGTACTACGTCGATCCGCCGACGGACCTGATCGGGATTCTTGAAGGCGAGTTTCGCCCCGGTCATTTTCGCGGTGTTGCCACCGTGGTGCTCAAGTTGTTCAACATCGTCCTGCCGCAGGTCGCTCTGTTTGGCAAGAAGGACTACCAGCAAATGCTGGTGCTGAGCAACATGGTGCGCGATCTCGCTTTTCCCGTCGAGATCGTTGCCGCCGACACGGTACGCGCCGCTGACGGTCTCGCGCTGTCATCTCGGAATGGTTATTTGACACCCGGCGAGCGCGCCGAAGCGCCGAGGCTTCATGAAGCCTTGAGCAGGATTGTGGCCGCCATCCGCGCTGGCGACAGTGATTTTGGCGCGCTGGAGCAGGCGGCTGTGGCCGAGCTCCGCGACCATGGTTGGGCGCCGAATTATCTGTCGGTGCGGCGGAAAACGGACCTGCAACTACCGTCTGCTGGCGAAGCGGATCTGGTGGTTCTGGCGGCTGCGCTTCTTGGTCGCACGCGACTGATCGACAATCTGGAGGTTTAGCACGCTTGAGGGGCGTCGTGCCAGACGCTCGCGCTTGGCTTCAGGCGGCGCGCAACGCTGTAACGATATTCATCCTGGCGGCCTGCACCGAAGGCAGGAATCCACCGACCAACCCCATGATCAGCGAGAACAGCAAAGTTTCGATGGCGATATTCGGCGTCAAGCGAAAACTGAAGGCCAACTCGGCGAACGATTGCCAATTCATTGTGGACACCGTCACCAGTTGCATCAACGAGGCCAGGCCCAGACCGACGATGCCGCCGACCAATGCAAGCAATATCGACTCGACCAGGAACGCAGCAAGAACCGAACTGCGGCGAAAGCCCAGCGCCCGCAACGTGCCGATTTCACCGGTGCGACTGGCGACTGCGGCATACATTGTGATCATGGCGCCGATGATCGCGCCAATCGAAAATATCGCCGTCAGCGACAATCCGAGTATGCGAATGAAGTTGGCAAGCAACTCCGACTGGTCGGCATAGAACTGCCGTTCGCGCTTGACCTCCAGCGTCAGGCGCGGATCGCTCTCCAGCGTTGCCTTGTACGAATCGAAGGCGGCCTTGTCGGTCAGACGGGCGATCACAGACGAATAGACGGGTCGGCGGAAAGCCGGCATCAGCTGATCGGCATCGCCCCAGATTTCGGAATCGAAGCCGGTCTTGCCGGCATCGATAATGCCGACGACGCGCCACTCGCGACCGCCCAGGCGCAACGTTTCGCCGAGCCCGGCACCCTGAAAGCGCTTCGCCACGCTGCTACCGGCTACCACCTCATAGCTGCCGAAGTGGAACATGCGGCCGGCGGCCAGGCGAACCTGCGGCCGCAGCGTCAGCCCCATCGGACCCACGCCACGGACGAGAACGTTGGCGGCGCGGGCGACATCGCGCTTTGGCAGATTGATCAGGATCACCATTTCCTTCGAGGTCGCCATCCGCCCGCCTTCGGCAAATGCCACTTGCGGCTGACTTTCTGCGAGCGCCGCCGCCGCACGCTCGACGCCGCTCTGGACTTCGATGCCAGCACCCTTGCGAATCACCACGACATTGTCATCGAGTCCGGTATCGACCAACGTCTGCTTGAGCCCGGCATCGAGCATCAAGACGGTGGCGAAGACGAAAATCACCAGCGCCATACCGCCGGCGGTCAGCACCGTAGTGAACTTGCGCACCCACAAATTTCGCACGGTGTAAGAGAACGGAATGACCATGGTCTGCTAGCCGATGCTGCGCAAGCCGTCGACAATATTGACCGACGCGGCGCGCCAGGACGGCACCACCGCAGCGAGCACCGCGACTGCGCCGACGCAGCACAATTGCAGCAACACCGTATCCTGGGATATTCGAAACACAGGGAAAATGGTGCCGATGTGGTGGGAAAATATCTCAGAGACCGGGAATGTCAGCAGCACGCCAAGGACGCCGCCAAAGCCCGCCAGCAGCGCCGACTCGCCGAAGATAAGTGCCGCCAGAAAGCCCGGCCCGAAACCGAGCGCCTTGAGTGTTGCATATTCAGCGGTGCGCTCGCGTGCTGTCATCGCCATGGTGTTGGCCATGACCGCCATGATGATGACGATGACCAGGTAGGAGACGAGACGGATGGCGACAACGATGGCCTCGACCATCGCCACGAAGCCGAGCTGAAAGGCCTTTTCGGTTTCCGAGAGCGTTTCGGCGTTCGAGTTGCGGAATTGTCCATCGATAGCGACAGCAACTTCGCCCATGCGATCGGCGCTCGCCACCTCTACGATGAAAACGCCAACCTGATCGCCGCGGCGTGGCACCTTGCGTTTTATGGTCTCGTTGATGTATTCCCAATGCATAAACATCTGGGTGCGGTCGGTGTTCCGGGTGGCGCCGGTGTAGATGGCGCTGACGACGAAATCCCATTCACCCGGATAGACCGTGCC
>CAISUK010000130.1 GCA_903888645.1 uncultured Pseudomonadota bacterium
CCTGCTTGAAGGCTTCTTTCAGAATGGTCCTCTCGAGTTCGTTGAGTTGATCGGGATCGATGCGGTTGGCGCCCGATTCGTCGCCGCCCTCCTGCTGATGGCGCAGACGCAGCAGCAGAATGAAATAGAAGCCTTCGATGATCGCCGCGACGTCCTCGCGACCGAGGCGCATTTTCTCGGCAACTGCGCGTAGCCGTTGCGCCGTGCCGGTCTGGCGAACGCCGGCGGCGAGGGCAAAAATGCGCGCCGCATCGACAAAGGGCCGCGAGCCGCTGGCCTTCAGTTCGAGCGTATGCGGAAACTCGCCATTTTTTTCATACACGAAGTCGCGAATCAAGCCCAACGGCAACTCGACATGAAGGGCGTTTCCGGCCATGAAACGCAGAAACAGATTGGCTTCGCCAGTGCGTTCCAGCAACCAGCTGCGCAAGCGCTCGGCCAGTGCCTCGGCGCCGTAAAGCGGGCGAAAATCGAAATAGATGGTGGCATTGAGCAAGGCCTGGGGATGGGCAGCATGCAGCCAGCTGCCGAACTTGTTTTGCCACTCCTCGAGCGACAGGCACAGCTCGGGGTTGGAGGCCATCACGTTGCCCTTGCACAAGGGAAAACCGCAGGCATCGAGTTTGTCGTTAACAGCGCGGGCAAAGGGCAGAAAAGCCTGGCGCAATTCTTCTGTGTCGAGCCCGCTGTCTTCGGCCACCGCAAAGACAATGCCATTATCCTGATCGGTACTCAGTGTCTGTTCGAAGCGTCCTTCCGAACCGAAAGCCAGCCAGCACCAATCGACCTTGGGCAGGCTGAATTCCCTTTCGGTCAATTCGATGATGCGTATCGTCAGGAGATCGTTGAGCGTGGAAATGAAATGCGTCAGTTGTTCGGCACCGACGCCCTGGTCGAGCATGCTGGCCGCCAGTCGCTGCGTCTCCCGGGCGGCATGCTGCAGAGACGGCAGGTCGCGCGCGGCACGTATGTCGCCGCTGACTTCCTTGACACCGGCGCGCTCCAGCGCGAACAGATCGCCCTGCGAAACAAGACCCAGCAGACGACCCTCGTCATCAACGACGAGTATCCGGTGCAAACCATGCCGCGCCATCAACAAGCCTGCCTGGTATGCCGTTGCCTGAGCGGTCAACGTCACCAGATTGCCGCCGCTCATGACATTGGCGATCGGTTGCTCGAGGTCGAAATTATCCAGCGCGACGCGAACCAGCAGATCGCGCAGGGTAAATACACCGAGCGGTTTGCCATTGGCTGGATCGACGACGACCACGGAACCGATGCGCTGCTCGTTCATGATTTCGAGCGCCTGGCGCAACGGACTCGCCGGTGCCACGGTCACCGGGTTGCGGCGAATCACTGAAAGCAAAGGGCGATGCAGCGTGTGCCGCTCGTCAGGAAAGGGAATGGACGACAATGGAATGTGTTCCGATGGACTCATTTATCTTGTGGACAATTTTCAGTAATGGGTTTCAGTGGCGGGATTCAGTACTTGATACGGGAGAAGTAGGTCTTTTGCGATGCCTCGCGGGCCTCGCGCAGGGAGCGAATGCCACTTGCAGCGAGCAGCGGAATCATCTTGAGAAAAATCTCTGCCGTGACAATGGCATCACCGAGGGCGGTGTGCCGGCCGATGATGGTGACACCAAAGCGCTCGGCGATGACTTCCAGGCTGTGTTCTTCCTGGTTCGGATGGACGACCGCCGAGAGCAGTAGCGTGTCGAGCACCGGTTGGTCGAAGCGCACGCCGGTACTCTCTTCCTTCATCTGCAGGAAGCGCATGTCGAAGGCGGCATTGTGCGCCACCAACACCGTATCCGTACAGAAGCGGTGAAACTGCGGCAAGACCTTGTCGATGCCAGGCTGGCCGTCCACCATCGCCTGGCTGATGCCGTGGATCTTGACCGACTCCGGCTTCAATGCCGTGCGCGGATCGATCAACTGTTCGAAACTCTCCTGGCGCAGCAAGCGCCCATTGACGATGCGCAGGGCGCCGATCTGAATGATCTCGTCACCCTGCGATGGATCCAGTCCGGTGGTCTCGGTATCGAATACGGTATAGACGATTTCGCCGAGCAGGCGCTCGTCATTGGCATCGCCCTGCTCCGACCATTTGAACAAATCGAAATCGTAATACTCGGGACGGCTCTCGTTCTTCAGCAAGGCCGTGTTGTCAAGTTCCTGCGGCACGGCGAGCGGCACCAGCAGGCGGAAATAGGCCTGCTGGATGGCGCTGTCGCGCTTGAACCAGAGTTCGCCGCCATGCCGGTCCATGACATCGCGCAGCGTCAGCGGCGTGGTCTCGCCGGCCATGGTCATCGGCTCCCGCTCCCAGCTGTTGAGCGTTTCCGTGGAGACTGCGCCGCCGCTCCAGACCACGTCGATGTGCGCCAGCCGGCCAGCGCGGCTGAGGCGGAAACGCACCAGGCGAACGTCGAAATCTTCCTGCAGGCGACTGGCCAGATAAGTGATGGCCTGCAGCAGGGAAAAACTATCCACCTTCACCCAGACGCTGGCGTCTACCGTATCGATCTTGGTGGTGACACCAACCCGCGCTTCGATGCGGCGCTGCGCCGCCGCCAGCAGATCGCTGCCGAGCATTTCCTCGAGCGGCCAGCGCGCCTTCAGCGAATCGGCATAACTCGAGACCGTCTCGTCTAGCCGAACCGAGAGGACGCCGACTTCGTCGCGAATGACGGCGAGAAAGCGGTCGCGCTGGTTGAGCTCGATATCGGGATAATCAATCATGGTTTCGACTGCGGCGCGAATGCTGGCCAGCGACGAGCGGCTGCCCTCGGTCATTTGCTGCAAGATCTGGTCGCGGCGGGTCTCGTTCTCGACGTTGCGCGTGATGTTGTCGAGCATCATGACGTAGCCATTGATTTTCCGGTTCGGATCGTCGCCGGCGGTGGACAGTACTGGCGCCATCTGCACGCGAATCAGTTGCCCGGCGCGCGTCGTCGTGACGAAATTGGTCACCGGCTGGCTACCCGCGGTTTCCAGCCGGTGCTGAAGATTTTCCAGTGCATGCGCGACCAGCGCCCGATCGAACACGGCGAATATGGAACGGCCAAGCCCGAGCAAGGCACCCGAGCCGCCGCCCAGGCCACCGCTGGAATTGCCGGGGTCATCGACAAAGGCACGGAACTGCAGTCGGGCGCGGTTGTTGTAGAGCAGGATGCGGCCTTCGAGATTGCACACGACGACACTCTGGGTGAGTTCCGACATCAGCGCGCCGAGGCGATTTTTCTCTTCCTCGACAGAGGTTTTGGCCAAGCGAATCTGCGCTTCGACATCGTCACGTAAGGTATCGCGTTGTTCGGCCAGCGCATTGGCGGCTGCAGCCAATGTCTGCAGTTCGGCGCCGCCGACCAGCGGCAGTCGATGCTCGCTGTTGGCACCGTGCATCAGTCGCAATTGCTCCGCCAGCTTGAGCGGTGTCGCCACATAGGCCAGGTAAAACCAGCGCACCAACCCGCCGGCGACAAACGACATGACCACGACGATCAGCACAACCAGGCCGATGCGTGGTGTCACCAGGTCGGCGAATCCGCCACGCTGCTCGAGCGGCAGGTCGCCCCACATCGCCGCCAGCGGCAGGCCTGCCGCCAGTGCCAGCAACAGGATGGCGACAGCGATGAAAATCGGTAGTTTGAACTTGCCGTTCATGCGCATCCTTCAGCCCAAGTTGCGGGCAGGCAACGGGGATCGATTTCCAGACTGGCTTCCACGCCCGGCCCTATTCATCCAGCAACTGCCTGACCTTCGCTGCCAGATCCTTGGTCGAAAACGGCTTTGTCATATAGGCATCGGCACCGAGGGCGATTCCCTTGGCGACTTCGGTATCGCGCCCCTTTGCCGTCAGCATCAGTATCTTTACCCTGCTCCAGTCTGCATTGGCACGAATTTCCTGGCAGACATCGTAGCCATTCTTCTTCGGCATCATGACATCGAGCAGCACCAGATCCGGTTGGAATTCGCCCATTCTGGCCAAAGCCTCTTCGCCGTCCGCCGCCACCGCTACCTGAAATCCCTCGCGCTTCATGAGGAACTCCAGGGACATGACGATATTGGGCTCGTCATCGACAATCAATATCTTCTTATTCACTCTTGTCTCCTCCTCAAGCTTTCCTGCTTCAAGTGGCCATTGTCGCCTAGCGACGGTCCCCCAGTGGCAGGTTAAACGAGAAAGTCGCACCAGGTCGACCCGTCTCGGGACGGCTGTCCACCCACAGGCGCCCGCCGAAATGCTCGACGATCTGCCGGCTGATCGGCAGACCGAGGCCGGTGCCCTGCGGCTTATCCGTCAGCGTATTGCCGCCCTGGCGAAACTTCTCGAAGATGACTTGCTGGTCCGCGGCAGCGACGCCACAGCCATTGTCGGTCACGGCTACCTCGATGGCATCGTCGCCGACCGTCAGCCGCACCTCGACCTGACCGTTCGCCGCAGGGCTGAATTTAACCGCATTCGACAACAGATTGATCATGACTTGTACTAGACGATCGCGATCCACCGCAACGGTTGGCACCTGGGCCGGCAAATGCAAGGCAACCGCCACGCCCTTGGCGCGATAGAGTTGCACGGTGGCATCGACCGAGTGGCGGATCGCGGCGTTGAGATCGATCGGCTCGGTATGCCATTCGCCGCGTCCCGATTCGATCTTGGCCATGTCGAGAATCTGGTTGATGAGCCGCGTCAGACGCTCGGTTTCGGCGACGATAACCGACAGAAAATGTTTGCGCTCGGCCAGATCGGTTTTCGGATCGTCCAGCAGCATCTCGGAGAAGGCGCGGATCGAGGTCAGCGGCGTGCGCAGCTCATGGGACACCGTGGACATGAAATCATCCTTGAGTCGATCGAGTTCCTTGAGCCGGTCGTTGGCCGCCCGCAACTCGGCCGTTGCGGCCTCGAGTGCGATGGATTTCTCTTCGAGCTGATGGCTGTAGGCGCGCACCTGCGAGGCTTCGTCAAGGATATTCATCACCTCGTCGAGGCTGAGCTGCTCCTCCTGAACGACTGACGACACCATCACCCGCGCCGACGCCGAACCGATGGCACCGGCGAGCTGGCTCTCGGCGAAATGCACCAGCCCGCCATCGGCCGCCAGCGCGTCGACCGAGGCTGCACCTCGCGCCGTCGCGTAGCGGGCAAAAGCCGCTTGCGCCTTGTCCGGTCCGAGGAAGCGTCCGAGCAATGGCAACAGGTCGCCAACCTGGGCACTGCCGCGCCAGGCGCCCGTGCCACGCCCCGTTCCGGCGTCGGCCTGGCTACCCCTCAGGGCATCGACGAACAGCGTCGCCTGATGCGCTTCCAGGGCGTTGGGGCTGCGCCACAGGGAGCCGGCCAGATAGCCGCCGATATTGGCCAGCATGCTCCAGAAAAGACAGTGACTGATCTCGTCGAGCCCGGTCAAGCCGAACAATTGCTCCGGCCGCAGCAGCGTATTGCCGAACAATCCATCTTCCATGAACGCTGCCGGCAGCCAACCGGACTTGGCGAAGGATGGCAGCAGCAGCGTGTAGGTCCACACCGCAAAGCCGCTGCCCAGCCCGGCCAGGGCGCCGCGCCGCGTGCCGCCCTTCCAGTAGAGTGCGCCGATCACCACCGGTGCGAATTGGGCGACGGCAGCGAAGGAAATCAGCCCGATGCCGACCAGCGCATACGCTTCGCCGGCAGCACGGAAATAGACATAGCCGAGCAACAGGATCAGCACGATCGCCCAGCGCCGGATGTCGATGAGCAGTCCCGACAAATCGGAGCGTTGCGACAGACGGGCAGCACCCCAGCGCAACAGCAGCGGCATGACGAGATCGTTGCACACCATGGTCGACAGGGCGATCGTCTCGACGATCACCATGCCGGTCGCCGCCGACAAGCCGCCAATGAATACCAGCAGCGCAAGTGCTTCCTGCTGGCGGGCCATCGGCAGGGCCAGCACAAAGGTATCGGCATCGATGCCACTGCCGCTGAACTGCAGCAGGCCGGCCAGCGCAATCGGCATGACAAACAGATTGATCAGAAGCAAATAGAGCGGAAACATCCAGATGGCGCGGCGCAGATGGTTTTCGTCGACGTTTTCGACCACGGCGATCTGAAACTGGCGCGGCAGGAAAAGGATGGCGCTCATCGCCAGGAAAGTCAGCGACGCCCAGCTGCCGAAGTTGATCGGCGCGGTGCCGCCCAGCAAATGGAACAGGTCCGGCTTGGCCCGGACCTGACTGAAGACGTCGCCGAAGCCGTCGTGCATGCCATAAGTGACGAAAATGCCTACTGCCAG
>CAISUK010000131.1 GCA_903888645.1 uncultured Pseudomonadota bacterium
ACTGCCGCTGCACCTGACGCACATCCAGTTCCACAGATCCGGCACCGAAGGCGAGTTCAAGTTTTCTTCCGGCGCGGCGCAGATTGCCGAGGCGGTCAATGGAACGAAGAACATCAGCATCGACATCGGCCAGATCATGTTCGGTCAGACCGTCACCTGTTCCGGGGACTCCATGGTCCAGCATCGCAACGCCCACCTCGGCACGCCGAAAAAATGGGTGGTGATGGACATCGAGTGCGATGCTGGTTGCGGCGTGGTGCCGTTCCGCTATCGCGAGCAAAGTTATGTCAATGCCCTTCAATGGGCGATTGGGCTGGAGTTGTTTTTGCTGGTCGAGGATCCATGGCGCATCGTGCTGACCACCGACCACCCCAACGGCGCGCCGTTCACCAGTTACCCGCACTTGATTCGATTGCTCTGCGACAAGGCGTTTCGCGACGAGCAGTTCGCCAAGCTGCATCCGCTGGCGCAGACAATGTCGATCTTGCCCGGCTTGACGCGCGAATACACGCTGGAGGAAATCGCCATCGTGACGCGGGCCGGGCCGGCGCGCCTGCTTGGCCTGGCCGATCGCGGCCACCTCGGCGCGGGTGCGTCCGCGGACATCGCCATCTATCGCCACGACAACGACCGCGAAGCGATGTTTACGGCACCGGCCCTGGTGTTCAAGGGCGGCGAACTGGTGGTACGCGACGGGCGCATCCTGGCCACGCCGCATGGCGCCATTCACGTGGTCCGTCCCGATTTCGACCGTGCCATCGAAGCCGAACTCGCCGAACATTTCGCCAGCCACATGTCGATGCAACTGAAAGGTTTTGCCATCGGCGACGATGAATTGTGCGAAGCCTGCAACCACGGTGGCGCGCTGGCCATCCATTCCTGCCGGAGACCATGACATGAGAATCGATGGCGTCCTGATCGACGACACCTTTGCCGAAGCTTTCGGCATGCGGGCAACGCGGCTGATCGTCACTGCCCAAAACGCCACTTGGGCACGAAATGCGGGAATCGCCGCGACCGGTTTTGCCACTTCGGTGATCGGCTGCGGCTGCGAGGCCGGCATCGAGCGCGAACTGTCGCCCGCGGAAACCCCGGACGGTCGCCCCGGCGTCGCCCTGTTGCTGTTTTCGATGTCGACCAAGGAGCTGACCAAGCAACTGGAGCGGCGCGTTGGTCAGTGCATTCTGACCTGTCCGACCACGGCGGTTTTCGGCGGAATTGCCGAGGGCGATGCGTTGCCGCTAGGCAAGACGCTGCGTTATTTCGGCGACGGCTTCCAGATTTCCAAGCTGGTCGGCGGCCGCCGCTACTGGCGCATTCCGGTCATGGATGGCGAATTTCTCTGCGAGGAGAGCACGGCGATGGTCAAGGCCGTCGGTGGCGGCAACTTCCTGATCGTCGCCGAGAGTCCGGCAATTGCGCTGGCCTCGGCTGAGGCGGCGATCGTCGAAATGCGTAAAGTCGAGGGCGTCATCATGCCGTTTCCCGGCGGCGTGGTCCGCTCCGGTTCCAAGGTCGGATCGAAATACAAGGCGCTCGGCGCCTCCACCAACGATGCCTTCTGCCCGTCCCTGCGCGGCCGGGTCAAGAGCGAATTGGGCGACGGCGAAAACTGCGTCATGGAAATCGTCATCGACGGCCTCACGGCCGATCAGGTAGCCCAAGCCACCGCGGTCGGTGTGCGTGCCGCTTGCAAGGTGCCCGGCGTCCGGCGCATCACCGCCGGCAACTACGGCGGCAAGCTGGGCCCGTTCCATTTTCACTTGCGCAAGATTCTGGGAGACGCCGCATGAGCCGCATATTGAAGTTGCGCCAGGCGCCACCCGGGCGGATTTCGCTTGCCGGCATTACGCCCGACCGCTTGGCGCCGCTACCGGCAAACGAGATCGAACGACTGCCATTGATTTGGGGCAAACAGACGTTCGCCCTCGGCGATTTTTTCACCGTGTCCGGCGATGCAGAACTGGCTTTGACGTTTGAAGGTTTCGACCCGCGTTTCAGCGATGCCGGTGCCGCCATGGCGGCCGGCGAATGTCATATCGAGGGCGATGCCGGCGACTTTGCCGGCCGTGACATGCGCGGCGGTCGACTGGTCGTCAATGGTTCCGTTGGCAGGTTTGCCGCATCCGGACTGGCCGACGGCGAACTGCTGGTTTCCGGCAACGCCGGCGACTACCTCGGCGCGGCGCTGCCCTGGCTGGCTGGCGGCATGCGCGGCGGTCGGGTGGTGGTGCGCGGCAATGTCGGGGCGCGCTGCGGCGACAAATTGCGCCGCGGCGAAATCTTTATCGAGGGCGATGCCGGCGATTTCTGCGCCACCCGCATGGTCGCCGGCAGCGTCATCGTCGCTGGCCGCGTCGGCGCGCATGGCGGTTATGCGATGCGGCGTGGTTCGCTGTTGCTACTGAACGCGCCGTTTGCTGCGCCGCCAACCTTTGCCGAGACAGTCATGTGTGCCGACGGTTATCTGAATCTGGTCTGGCGCGACTGGCTGGCGCGCTTCGACAAGGCCAGCCCGCTTGCTGCCTTTGCCGCCCGCGCGGTAGCCAACGGCACGACGCCGCGGCGTTGGATGGGCGATGTCGCCGCCGACGGTCGCGGCGAGGTATTCGGATTTGCCGGGTAGCGCCACGCCGCGCATCCTCGAAGGCCTTCTTGCCGCGCTTTGCGTTCTGCTTTGCGCAAAATTCGCGCTGGCAGATCCGCTTGCCGCACCGCTTGCTGGCCCGTTTGCCTACGTCACCAACCAGGGTAGCCACGATGTCGCAGTGATCGATCTGGCCAGCGGCACGCGGCTGGCGACGCTGCCGGTGGGACGCGCACCGGCAGGAGTGGTGGCGATGCAGCGCCAGCATCGTGTCTTCGTCACCAATCCGGAGTCGCATGATGTCTCCGTGATCGAGCGGGGCACGACGCCTGCCGGCGATAAAGTCGTCGCCCAATTGTCTGCCGGACTGGCGCCTCTGGGTATCGAGGCCGACGAAGGCAGCGGCCGTGTTTATGTTGCGGACATGTTCGCCGATCGATTGCTGGTGTTCGATGCCGCCACGCTCGAGCGGGTTGGCGAAGTGGCGCTCGGCAAGGCGCCGTCCGGCATCGCTGTCGACACGGCGCACGCCCGAATTTACGTCGCCGATCGCGACGACAACGCTGTCGCCGTCATCGACGCAGCCACATTGCGCCGGCTAGGCGACATCGCTGTCGGCATTCATCCATTCGGCATCGCGATCGATGCTGCCAGGGGACAGCTGTACACGGCCAATGTCTATGCCGACTCGGTTTCAGTGGTCGATCTCGTCCTGGGCAAAGTCGTTGCCACCATTGGTGTGGGCAAAGCACCTTACTGCCTGCTGGTGCATCCGACCCTGCCACTGCTCTATGTCAGCAACCAGCACAGCGATACGGTCAGCGTCATTGACACGAAGACTTTGCGCGTCACCGCGACAGTGGCAACCGGCGCCTACCCGGAAGGCTTGGCGATGCATCCCGATGGCAGCGTTTTCTATGCCGTCAATTGGATGGACGACACGCTCACCGAACATGACGCGTGGACCGGCGAACGCAAGCGCACCCTGCCTGGTGGCTCCAGCAATCGCGGATTTGGACGATTTGTGGTCTGGTGAAGTATCATTCGCCGTTTTGCAGGAGGAAACACATGATGTGGAATGTTGCTGCGGGCCGACGTCGCCTGCTCGTTCTGGCTACGGCCATGGTGCTCAGTCCTGCCGTCTTCGCCCACGGCCCGACCCGGCAGAAAGTGGTCGAAAGCGTGGAAATCAACGCACCGGCCGATAAGGTCTGGGCTCTCGTTGGCGATTACGCCGGCTGGCAAAAGTGGCATCCCGCCATTGAAGCATCGACCGCAGACAAGGCCAATGAGGCTGGATCGGTGCGCCGGTTGACGATCAAAGGTGGCAAATTCCTCGAAGAGGAAATCGAAGCTTACGACGCTGCCGCGATGACTTTGAAGTACCGGATCAAGTCCGGCGATGCGTTGCCGGTAACAAATTACTCATCTACAATCAAGGTTTCAAGTGTCGGGGCCAAGTCTTTGGTGGAGTGGCGCGGTGCCTTCTACCGCGGTTTCCCGAACAACAATCCGCCGCCGGAGCAGAGCGATGAAGCCGCAGTAGCGGCGGTGACTGGCGTTTATAAAGCCGGTCTTGGGCAGCTGAAGGCCATAGCAGAAAAATAGCGTCGGGTAGGTGCCGGTGGGCAGTCGGTGAACGACTGGGACGGATGACTATTTCCCGATCCCGGCGATGGCGACGAAGCGTTTGGAGGAGTCAGGATGACAGACATGGTTGCGGTTGAGCACGCGTCGCGGGTGCTTGAGACCGTCAAGCGTGGCAGTAACGAGGGTGGCAACTGTTACGGCGTGATCATGCGATCCTGGTCGCGTTGCGTAAACGACTACGCGCTGGATCCCGGCAATCTCTGCATGGGCAACGAAGCACCGCGGCGCGACTTGGACCGCCGTCGCGAAACAAGCTCGATGCTCTTGGCCAATTCCAAATCGGAAATGTCCAGCCTGTTCCAGCAGCTTGCCAATCGCGATACCGTCGTGGTAATCGCGGATGATGCGGGGATCATTCTCGATACCGTCGGCGATGGCGTTTTTGCGCGCAATGCCGCGCGAGTGGGTATGCGACCGGGCGGCGATTGGAGCGAGAGTGCCAGCGGAACCAACGGTGTCGGTACCTGCCTGGCCGAGCGTCGCCTGGTGGTCGTCGACCGTGCCGAGCACTTTTTTCCTTCCCTTACCCGTCTTTCCTGTACGGGCGCACCAATTTTCGATGATCTGGGAAAACTGGTTGGCGTGCTCGATGTGACCTCCGAATCGGATCTCAGCAATGAGCATTTCCGCATTCTCATCGGCATGTCCGCGCAGACCATTGAAAACCGTATTTTTGAGGGCAAGCACGAGAGCCACTGCATTCTTCACCTGCACAGTCGACGTGAGCTGGTGCATACCTTCCATGAGGGCTTGATTGCCATTTCTGAAGACGGCGTCATCGTTGCCGCCAATCAGTGCGCGCTGTTTCAGCTGGGAATTGCCGCACGGAATGGTGTCGTCGGGCGGAGTTTGCAGGAGATATTCAATTCATCGCTGAGCGAGCTGATTTCGCGAGGCGATGTCAATGCCGGCCAGCCCGTCGCCGTCCATGCTGTGTCCGGGCGCTCATTTTTTGCCTTGGTGCGGGTGCCAGGGCGTCTTCCCGGGCGCATTCAGGTCGCCGCGCACTGGCTCAATGCCGTCCAGCCGACAGCGAGCCTGATTCGTGGCGATATGGCCGCCGAGTCCAGGACAGGTCGTGATTTTGGCGATGCCCGCATCGAACGCGACTTCGGGCGGGCCTTGCGAGTCTATGAGCGCGGCGTCTATGTGTTGCTCTCCGGCGAGACCGGAAGCGGCAAAGAGGTCTTTGCCAAGTCGCTGCACGAGACCGGTACCCGCTCGCGCGGCCCGTTTGTGGCTGTTAACTGTGCCGCCGTGCCGGAAAATCTGATCGAGAGCGAACTGTTTGGTTATCGCGGCGGCGCCTTCACCGGTGCTTCCCGCGAGGGCCGCAAGGGCCGCATTCTGGCTGCCGACAAGGGTACGCTGCTGCTCGATGAAATCGGCGACATGCCGCTACCGTTGCAGGCCAGGCTGCTGCGCGTGCTCGAGGAACAGGAGGTTACCCCGCTGGGTGGCGAGGCATCGGTCAAGGTCGATATCAAGGTGATCTGTGCGACGCATCGCGATCTGCGCGAAATGGTATCGGCGGGCAGTTTCCGCAGCGATCTGTATTTCCGGCTGGCTGGCTTCACCGTCGAAATTCCCCCGCTGCGCGCCCGCGAGCGCCGTGGCGATCTGATCCGCGCCATGCTTGCCGAACTGGCACCGGAACTATCCTTCGAAGACGCGGCACTGGCTCGCCTCGAGTCCTTCAACTGGCCGGGAAATCTGCGTCAGCTGCGCAATGTCCTGCAGGCGCTGAGCGCTTTTTGCGAAGATAATGTCATTCGCATGAGCGATCTTCCGCCGGAAGTCCGCGACTGCAAGACAGGTTCTGACTGCCATGCTTGCAAGGACATTCCTGATTGCCTCGGGAGCGATATTTCCGGGCCGCCTGAGACAACGGGCGATGGATCCTCTGTCAATGCCGCTGACAGCGAAAACGACAAGCTTTCCTATCTTGATCGCGCCGAACGCGAGGCCTTGCTGCGTTTGCTGCGTCGCCATCGTTGGAATGTCACCAAGGTGGCGGCCGAGCTGGGGGCGAGCCGCAATACCGTCTATCGCAAAGTCAATCAGTTCGGTTTGGTCCGCGAATAGGTCGCGAACAGGCCCGATTCATCGGCCAGATTGCGCCGCCGGGTGCGAGTGGCCGGCAGTTTCCCAAGATCATCGGAGCGTGCCATGGAAAAGCCCCAGGAAGTCGCCTGTGCAGAGGCAGAGATCAGGGATCGTCTGGCGCGTGAGTTACCGCACTGGTATTACGAAGACGGCTGGATTCGCCGCAAGTACAGAACCGAAGGCTGGAAGGCGACCCTGATGGTGGTCAATACCGTCGGCCATCTTGCCGAGGCGGCCTGGCATCATCCCGACCTCGCGGTTTCCTATGCGTTTGTGATCGTCAAGCTGATGACCCATAGCGCCAAGGGCATTACCGAAAAAGATTTTGCGCTGGCCAGGAAAATCGAGGAAGTCGTCGGTTGGCAGCCGGGCACGGAGGGTGGCGCCCTGGAAGGCACGCCGAACGATGATCAGCGTTTCCGCTACATCAAATACGACAAGTGAGTAGGCGGCGCGCCCCGGGGCGACCACTCGCTGGCACTTACCGGGCGAGTTCCTGAGTCTCGAGCTTCAGGTATTGAAAGTGTACGTTGCGCGGATGCACCGCGGCGTACATCGCCCACTTCGAGAATTGCGGCAGGCCGGCCGCACGGGGTGCTTCTGCCAGATCGACGCCGCTGCGGTAGGCTCGTTCGGTGGCGTCACCGAGGCCGCCAAGGTAGGCGATGACCTCGTCCAGTCGTACCGGCTCGCCGACCGGTCCGCGGCCCGGTACTACCCAGCGCAGCGGCATACGGCGCATTTCCAGCAGGGCCGCCTTCCAGGCCGGAAGATCCGCATCGTGGGCATCCGGCGTGACATCGAATGCGGCCATGCCCCCGGCGAAGAGAACGCCGCTGCGGCTATCGAAGACAGCGATGCTGCCTGGCTGCTGGGTGGCGCCGAAATGGAGGATTTCCAGTTGCCGGCCGGCGATCCTCATGCTTGTCGTGGCGTCGATCAACTCATTCGAGCGCTCTAGGCGAGAGCCGGCCAATGGTGCCTCGCCGATGGCAGACTGCAGATTGCGTATGCAATTTTCGCAATTGCGCGCCATGTAATCGTCGGTATCGCGATGCGCGAGTATGGGAATGCCGTGGCGTGCAAACGCCGTGTTGCCGAGCACATGCTCCGGTCCGGCATAGGTGTTGATGGCCAGAACCACCGGCAGGTCGGTGAGTTTGGCGACGGCCTGCAGCAGACGCTCACCATGGGCGTCGCTGGTGCCGGTGCCTACCATCACTACCCCAGAACTGCCAATGATGACACCGATGTTGCTGACGATGCCGCCATTGCCAGGCGAAGGCGCGCCGGGACTGCCGGGAAAAACGAATATGCCAGGTGCAACAACGACCGGCCGCAGCGAATCGAGCGATTCTGTCGCCGTTGCATTGCCGCCTGCTGTGGCCCAGGCAAAGAGCAGAGCGAGCAGCGCCAGCAGGGCGCGTTCGATGCGTCGGCTAATTGGCAACACCGCTGCCCTGACGGATGGCCAGCGAACTTTCAAACTTCAGGTCATGCGAATCTACTACTTCCGCCTTCAATTCACCGTCGCCGCGGGGAACGAAGTAGAAGCGGAAATTGGGGTTTTCGCTGATCGTGAAGTCAACGTCGGCACTCATCACCGGCCTGCCGGCATAAGTCACCTCGATGCGGCGAACGAAGTTCGAGGGCTCGTAAAGCCGGGTCATCTGGTCCATGACGAGCCCGGAATTATTCGGGTGGCTGACCATCAGTTGCGCCTGGATCGGCCGGTCGAGTGCGATCGGTTCGTCGATGCGGAGCTTCATCTTGCCCAGGCGGGCGAGCGCGGCGGCTTGATCCTTGCCGCCCGGTGCCGAGCATCCGCCGGCTGCCTTGACGTAGTTGGCGGCCATGTACAGCGATCCATCGGACAGTTCGGCGATGGCCCGAACAAAGGAATATTCCTCGACACGTACCCGCGTTTCCAGATCGGCGCGCCCGCTATCGGGGAAGAAGGTGAATACCGCGCCGAGCGGCGACGGGTTCTTGTCGATGACGAGATAGATCTTTTGCACCGAGCGATTGCCGCCCGCAGGCAGCTTGACATGGATCGCGATGGGTACCGTCGATGCGTCCTCGGCGCGCATCGGTGTGTCCAGGGCAATGACATCTTCAATTTGTTCGGAGATCGGCCGTCCTGCAAACAGGCCGGTCCTTACCTTGTCCCAGACGTCTGGGGATGTTTCGGCAATGACTGGCGGGGGCGCCAGGACGCAGGCGGCCAGCAGCAACAAAAAGCGATGGGTAACCGGCATGGGAATTCTCCTGCTTTTTTACTTGGTGCAGTTGTGGACAGCGTTTGGCCGGTTCGGTTCGTGGCGCAACGTCGGCAGGGGCTATTGGTGTTGGTGTGGGGGTTGCAGTGTCGCAGCAGTTGCGCGAATTGCCAGCGAACTTTCAAATTTCAGTTCGCGTGAATCGACCACTTCTGCCTTCAATTCGCCTTCGCCCCTGGGCAGAAAATAGAAGCGGAAATTCGGATTCTGGCTAATCGTGAAATCGACTTCGGCGGTCATCACCGGTTTCCCGGCGTAGGTCACCTCAATCTTTCGCACGAAATTCGACGGTTCGTAAAGCCGGCTCATCTGATCCATCACCAATCCCGAGTTATTCGGATGGCTTATCATCAATTGGGCCTGCACCGGTTGGTCGAGCGTAATCGGGTCGGTGATGCGCAGCTTCATTTTGCCGAGCCGGGCTTGCGCTTCGATCGACTCCTTGCCACCGGGCGCCGAACAGCCGTAGGAGCCCCTGACGAAGCGCTTCGCCATATACAGCGAACCGTCGGAAAGTTCGGCGATGGCGCGAATGTGCGTGTATTCCTCGATGCGTACTCGCGTTTCCAGATCGGCCCGTCCGCTATCCGGGGTGAACGTAAATACCGCACCGAGCGGCGAGGGATTGTTGTCGATGACGAGGTAAATCTTTTGCACGTAACGATCGGCGGTCTGGGCGAGTTTGGTGTGAATGCTGATCGGTACCGTCGAAGCGTCTTCAGCGCGCGGTGGGGCTTCGAGCGTGATGACGTTTTCCGCCTGCTCGGATATTTGCCGATTGGCGAACATGCTGGCGCGGACCTTGTTCCACATTTCCACGTTGGCTTCGGCGTCTTCGGCGGTGACTGCCATGGCAGTCGGCAAGAGGGCGGCAAGCAGGGCCGGCAGGGAAACAAGCGCCAGCAATGAAATAAAGCGACGGCGATCAAACATCAATTTCTCCTGCAATTTTTTGTGTAGGTTACTCTTGCGCAGCAAACGCGATCAATCTTCCCATTCGAGTTCCGCGTAGCTGGCAGTGACGTTACGACGATGGAATTCCTCGAAGAGCAGCCACTTGTCTTTTTCCTGCCAGCCGACCGAATCGATCGCTTGCTGCATGGTCTTCTTGGCCTTGATCGCTGCCCGCGTTTCATTGAGCAGGACCCGCAAGTAGCTTTCTTCAGCGGCAAGCGCCTGCCGCCAGTTGGCTGCCGAGCCATGCCCGGGGACGACCCGCTCCGGCTGCTCTTGCGCAACGTCGCCGATGACTTTCAGCCAGCCGGTCAGGCTGCCATCGACGACCGGCGTGTGCCCGATCATCAGCAGGTCGGAAAGCCACAGCGTTCCCGTTTTTTCGTCATAAATCGTCAAGTCGTTGTTGGTGTGGGCGGTCGGCCAGGCGCGTAATTTCAGGATCCGATCGCCCAGGTCGATGTCATAAAGGTCGGCTACCGGTTGTGTCGGCGGAATGATTTCGCTCTCGGCGACATCGGCACCGACATCCCTGATGAGCGCATTGCGGTAGTTGCGGCCGCGCGCTGCCATCGCCGCGGCGAGATTGACGTGACCGACAAAGGTCGGCTTGTCTTCCTTGAAGGCGGCGTTGCCAAAGATGTGGTCGGGGTGGATGTGGGTGTTGATCACGTAGCAGATCGGCAGCGCCGTGGTGGCCTTCACCGCTGCGCGCAGGCGACGACCAATGACGATGGAGCCGCCGGTGTCGACGACGGCCACACAACGGCTGCCGACGACGAAGCCGACGTTGCAAATGTCGCCGTGGTTGTGCGCGGTGCTCACCTCCTGGTGGCCGCTATGCACAAATATTCCCGGCGCAACTTCGGCAACTGGCAATGCCCCTTCATGTTCGACGTCGGCATGGACCAGTCCTGCAGCAAAGCACAGCGTCGCGCCGATGTGACAAACAAGGTGACAAACAATGCGACAAATGCGGCGACAAAGCGTGCCGATTCCGCAGCGTAGCCATGAAATATCAGTGACTGCCATGCGCAAAATTCCCTGCACCGAATTATTGTTAAGGATTAAATTATAAGCTTATGCAAACACTGTGCCGAAAATGCCGCATGGCGTCGATGTGTTGTACGGGCGGTAAGCGGCTTAGTAATTGCTGACGGCGTTTCGCTGCAGCAGAAGCGTGCGCCGGTTTATCATCCGCTGGTTATTTTTCGGGGGGAGCTTCTTGGGGAGACGCAATATTTCCGGTGCGCGCATTGCCGGCGTGATCGGGGCGCTTTCGCTGGCCATGCTGTCGGCATGCGACAGCGAACCCTACCGATCGGTTCCGCTGAACGCCGAGCTTACCCTGAAAGCGTTTGCCGAGCGTTCGCTCACCGCTCTGCCACTGGCTGAGTTTGTCCTGCGCCAGGGCCGCGCCGATTCGTCGTGGCCACCGTCACAGTGGACCTGGTCGGATCTGGAACTGGTGGGTCTGTTCTATCAGCCCGACCTCGCAGTGGCGAGCGCCCGCCAGCAAGTCGCACAACTTGCCGCGGCGGCGGGCCAGCACTCGCCAATGAACCTGGGCTTATTGTTCGAGCATCATGGCGACGCCGCCGGCAAGCCATCGTCATGGTCCTATGGTGTCGAGGGCGAAATGCCCGTTGCGGCTGGCGATCGGCGGACCGCCAGGCTCGAGCAAGCCACCGCGCAGCTCGATGCCGCGCGATTCGACACCGCTGCGACACAGTGGGAAATTCAGATACGCATCCTGCGCTGCTTTATCGAGCTGTTTGCCGCAAGAACCGATCTGGCCTTGCTGCGCCAGGAAAATAGTTCACGCGCAGAACAGCAGGCGATGCTGGTCAAGCGCTTCGATTCGGGCGCTGCCAGCTCAGCGGAATTGTCAAACGCCCGCCAGCGAATGCGCGCTGGAAAATTGGCGACCAGCCAAGCCGCCATTCG
The DNA here is from genome assembly GCA_903888645.1 of uncultured Pseudomonadota bacterium. Lineage (GTDB taxonomy): Bacteria > Pseudomonadota > Gammaproteobacteria > Burkholderiales > Rhodocyclaceae > CAISUK01. The sequence goes on from CAISUK010000131.1 coordinate 11,524, forward strand.
CGATGCAGAAGCCCTGGCCGCGCTGGCCAAAGCGGTGGGCGTCGGCACCGCCGCATTGCGCGATGTCGAATTCAACTTTGGCGAGTTACCTGAGTTGTCCCTTGCTGCCGACAGCAATGCGCGCGTTCGTGCCCTGGCATTGCACGAACATGCCGACCTGCAACGGCTTCTGGCCGAGTACGCGTCTGCCGAGGCGGCGGTCAAACTGGAGGTTGCCCGACAGTTTCCCGAATTCAGCTTGAAGCCCGGCTACCTGTGGGATCAGGGCGACAACCGCTGGTCTCTGGCGCTGGGCTGGCTGGTGCCGCCGACCATCGGCAACCGTCAGGCAATTCGCGAGGCCGAGACAAAGCGTCAGCTGGTCGCGCAGCAATTCATGGCGCGCCAGGCGGCGATCATCGCCGAGATCGCCGCCGCGACCGCCCGCGATCGCCTCGCTGCCGATGCGGCGACGCACAGTCAAGCCATTGTCGAGGCGGCGCGCGCCAGCGAAATTCGCCTCAGGCAGGCCTATCAGGCGGGTGCGGCGGACCGCGTCGAACTGACGGACAATCAGCTTGATCGGCTGGCTGCCGAGCGGGCCATGCTGGCGCGCCGTGTGGCCCTGCTGCAAGCCCATGCCGATCTCGCCGCCGCGCTGCAGTCACTGCCGGGAGCGGCCGGCGCCCTGGCGCTTGACGCCGGCGCGGCGAACCGCGAGGCAGTCCGCCAATGAAACCGGCATGGCTGAAACGGCTGTTGTGGCTGCAGGCTTTTGTCATCGTCGCGCTCGCCGCTGCCCTGGTCTATTTTGCGCGCGACGAGATACCCGGATCGCACCGCAGCGAAGGCGCCCAGACCGCCACAGCGTCGCCTGATGGCAAGGCCAGCGCTGCCTCCGGGGTCCGCATTACCGAGGCGGCGCGTGGTGCCGGGGGCATCGAAGTGAGCCAGGCTGCCGCATACGTCCTGCATCCTTATCGCGATGCATTTGGTACGGTGGTCGGCCTGCAGCCCTTGCTGCAATTGCGCAACCAACTGCAAGCGGCTGCCGCCGAGCAATCGGCAGCGCGCGCAGTCACGACGCGCGCTGCCGACGAACTGCAGCGGATGCGGGCTCTTTACGCCGACGACCATAACGTATCGCAGCGGGCGCTGCAGATTGCCGAATCCGAACATGCCTCTGCCCAGGCGCATCTTGCTGCCGCGGTCGCCGGTGTCGACAACCTGCAGATTCAGGTGCGGCAGGGCTGGGGCGAAACGCTCGCTGCATGGGCGCAGGAAGCAGCGCCGGGTCCACAATTTGCCCAGCTACTGGAACGCCGCGCCGTGCTGCTGCAAATAGCCAGCGATGCGATGCCGCCGGCGACAATCGAGGTTAGCACTGCCGGGCTGAGTGACCGTTCCTGCGCTGCCCGCTACATTTCGCCGGCGCCCCAAGTGGAGCCGGGAACGGCTGGCTTCGCCTATTTTTATCGCTGCGATAGCACGGCTTGGCCGGTCGGGGCGCGCATCCAGGCGCGACTGCCGCTGGCCGGAGAAGGGCGGCGCGGCGTGCGTGTTCCTGCTGGGGCGTTGGTTTGGCAAGGCGGCAAGCCCTGGGTCTATGTCCAGCGCGACGCCGACCGCTTCCAACGCCACGACGCCAGCGGTGCCGAAGCGATCGGCGACGACTGGTTTGTTCCCGAAGTCGCAGCCGGTGTTCGCATTGTCACTGCCGGTGCGCAGATCCTGCTCTCCGAGGAAATGCGCTATCAGATCAAGAACGAGAATGAGGACTGACAGGCCGCTCGATGGTTCGCCAATGAGTTGCCCGGTTCGATCGGCTATTGGTCCGGCCGCCAGCGTGCAGCGTCCGTGATCGCGCAGATCGTGCGCTTCTCCGTTCGGCATCCCGGCGTGATTATCGCGCTGGCGCTGAGCTTGACGGCATTCGGAGTGCAGCGCCTGTTCGGCGCCAGCCTCGACGTGTTTCCGGAGTTTTCGCCCGTGCAGGTGGTGGTGCAGACGGAGGCTCCGGGGTTGTCCGCCGAGCTGAGTGAATCCCTGGTGACGCGACCCGTCGAGAGCGCCATCGTCGGCGTTCCGGGGGTGAGTTCATTGCGCTCGCTGTCGATTCCGGGCTTGTCGGTCGTCACCGTCGTTTTCTCCGATGCCTCGAACCCATTGACCAATCGGCAGCTCATCAGCGAGCGTTTGGGTTCCTTGGCCAATCAATTGCCGCATGGCATGACGCCGGCCATCACCCCGCTGACCTCGTCGGCATCGACCGTGCTCGGCATCGGCCTGACCTCCAAAACCCGCTCGCTGATGGATCTGCGCAGCCTGGTCGATTGGGCGCTGCGGCCGCACCTCATGAGTGTTGCCGGCGTGGCCGATGTCAATGTCTTCGGCGGTGAAGTGCGCCAGTGGCAGATCCAGGTTCGCCAGACGGCCTTGATGCGCTACGGGCTGAGCCTCCAGGACGTGGTCGAGGCGGCGCGCCGGACCAGCGGCGTGCGCGGCAGCGGATTCGTCGAAAACGCCAATCAGCGCATTGTCATTGTTACCGAGGCACCGGCGGTGGACGCCGCCACGCTGGGTCGGGTTGCTCTCGGTCAGCGCGGACCGGTCTCGCTCCGGCTCGCCGATGTCGCCGATATTACTGAAGCGCCAGCGGCTTCCATCAGTGGCGCCACCATCGACGGTCAGACCGGCGTGTTCCTGATGGTGCAGGGCCAACTCGGTGCCAACACGCGGGACACCACCGCTGCACTGGAAAAGGTGCTCGACGAAATTGCGCCGCTGCTGGAACGCGAGCAGGTGAGCTTGCAGCGCGGTCTGTTTCGTCCGGCCAACTTCATTGAAACCGCCGTCAGCAATGTCCAGCGCGACGTGCTGATCGGCTCGGTGCTGGTCGTCAGCGTCCTCTTTACCTTCCTCTTCAATGCGCGCACCGCTTTCGTCTCCGCGGTGGCGATTCCGCTCTCCCTGATCACCGCCGTTCTCATGCTGCAGTCATTCGGCATCGGTCTCAATATCATGGTCCTCGGCGGCCTGGCGATTGCCTTGGGCGAAGTGGTCGACGATGCGATCATCGATTGCGAGAACATCTTCCGTCGCCTTCGCGAGAGCCGTGGTCAGCCTGATCCATTGCCACCATGGCGAGTGGTGCTGGACGCCTCGCTGGAAGTGCGCAGTTCGGTCGTCTATGCCACGTTCATTGTTGCGCTGGTGTTCGTGCCGCTGATCACGCTCTCCGGTGTAGCCGGCAAGTTGTTTGCACCGCTTGGGCTCGCCTACATTCTGGCCATTCTCGCGTCGTTGGCGGTGGCGCTGACGGTGACCCCGGCGCTGTCGCTGCTGATGCTCGGTCGCGCCCCCCTGAGCGCCGCCGACCCGCCACTGATTCGCTGGCTCAAGCCGCATCATGAGCGCTTGCTGCTGCGCATCGAGCACCGTCCGTACCTGGTGATGGGCGCGACCGCCGTCTTCCTGGCGATTGGCATCGGTGTGCTGCCGCTGTTTTCCGCGACCTTCATTCCGCCGTTGCGCGAGGGCCACTACATCATCCACATGACGGCCTTGCCCGGTACTGCCAGAGGCGAAATGTTGCGCCTCGGCAATCGGGTCACGGCGGCGATCCGCGCGGTTCCTGGCGTCAAGTCAGTCGCCCAGTGGGTCGGGCGTGCGCAAAACGGCGCCGACACGGCCGGCGTTCACTACAGCGAATTCGAGGTAGAACTGGGTACCTTGTCGGCTGAAGAACAGGAGCGAATTCTCCGTGAAATTCGCACGGCGCTTACGGGCGAGGATGGCGGTGAAGGTGCCGGGCACGGCGGCTTTCCCGGCGTAAACTTCGCGGTCAATACCTTTCTCACCGAACGTATAGAGGAAACCGTATCAGGCTATGCGGCGCCGGTCGTCATCAATCTGTTCGGTCCGGAGCTTGACGAACTTGATCGCGACGCCGCCGCCGTGGCAAAGGTGCTGGCGACGGTCAGTGGTGCTCGTGACGTTCAGGTGCAGGCGCCACCGGGTACGCCGCAACTGGTCGTGCGCCTGCGCCAGGATCGGCTGGCGGCACCCGATATGGCGGCAACCGATGTGCTGGATGCCGTGCAAATCGCCTATCAGGGTCTTCCCGTCGGTACTGTTCTTCAAGGCGGCAAGGCAACTGATCTGGTCGTGATCCTCGCCCCCAGGGAACAAAGAGTGGACCGCGTCGGCGCCTTGCCCTTGCGCACGCCATCAGGCGCCATGGTTGCACTGCGCGACGTGGCCGACATCAGCGAAGCCGACGGGCGTTACAAGATTCTTCACGCTGGCGGAAAACGTGCACAGAGCATCACCTGCGACGTGGCCGGCGGTGACCTCGAAGATTTTGTCGGGCGCGCCCGTGCCGCGATTGCCGCGCAAGTGGTCTTGGGGCCGGGCAACTACCTCGCTTTCGCCGGTACCGGCGAGGCGCAGGCCAAGGCGCGCAACGATCTGCTCATGCATTCGCTGCTTGCTGGAATTGGCGTGCTGGTGCTGCTTTACATGGCCTTCGGCAGCGTCCGCACCATGCTGCTAACCCTCTCCAATCTGCCGTTTGCCCTGGTTGGTGGCGTCATGGCGGTTCTGCTGACCGGCGCCGCGCTTTCCGTTGGCTCGGTGGTCGGCTTCGTGACGCTGTTCGGCATTACCCTGCGCAACGCCATCATGCTGGTGTCGCATTGCCGCTATCTGGTCGAAACGGAAGGACTCGTCTGGAATGTGCAGACTGCCGTGCGCGCGGCGCTGGAACGGTTGCCGTCCATTCTGATGACGGCATTGGTGACCGCCCTGGGTCTGCTGCCATTGGCGCTCGGTAGCGGGCAACCCGGACGCGAGCTCGAGGGTCCGATGGCGACAATCATCGTTGGTGGCTTATTGACATCGACGCTATTGAATTTGCTTGTGCTGCCGACCCTGCTGATCCACTTCGGGCGTTTCGCGCCCAAGGACTGACTTTAATTTGGCGGGGTCGCGCGTAGATTGGCACCCTCTTTGCTAATATCTGAAGGTTTGTGCCCGTGCCAAGTCATCAGGTTGGCCTTTTGATGGCCAGGGAGATCACGGGTTAAATGCCTGAGAACGAGCTTATACAACAGCAATCGAGGAAAAATATGATGATCATCAAGTCTATGTCTGGCGTCATTGCGGCGTCGATTCTCGCCTTGGCAAGCGTCACGGCGACGGCACAAGTAGCAGCCGTGCCGAGTGACACTGTGGAGCGCGTGGTACATATCTGCAATGTCTGTCACGGTCTCGGCGGCAAGGATGGGATGGAAGGTACGCCCAACCTAGCAGGACAGCCGGCCGCCTATTTTGCCCAGCAACTGAGATATTTCCGCACGCAGAAGCGGGCGGACGCCAACGCGACGGGCGATATGTGGAGTATCTCGGTACTTCTCGACGAGCCGATGGTCGAAGGTCTGGCCGATTATTACGAGGCGCAAACCCCGGTTCCCGGCAAGGCCGGGAACGCTGCCTTGATGGAGCAGGGAAAACGCATCTATCACCAAGGCATACCCGCGAGCAACGTGATGGCATGTTCAGCCTGTCATGGCGAAAACGGTGAAGGCGGTACCGTATTCCCCCGGCTGGCCGGTCAGCACGCCGAATACACGGTCGCCCAGCTCAAGGAGTTCCTTACCAAGTTGCGTCCGCACGGCAGCGTCATGTCGGAGCGTGAAGCGAAGCACCTGACCAAGGACGAAATGCGGGCAGTCGCCGCTTACTTGCAGGCAAAGTGATTTGCCGAGGTGCCGTGCCGTGGCCCGGCGATTTTCGTGCGGGCCAGGCACTGAGGGCTTACCGTTGTTAAGCCGATTCGGCGCCCGTTGATTTAGCCGTCCATGGTCAGGCTGTTCATGCGGCATGCGCAGAGCACCTACAACGTGCTCGGTCTATGCAATGCCGATCCGGCGGTGCCAGTGCCCTTGACCGAATTGGGCCGCAGTCAGGCAGAAGCCGCAGCAGGTCGACTGGCGAAGACCGCTATCGATTTGATCGTCGTCTCCGAACTGCCCAGGGCGTGTGAGACTGCCGCGATTGTCAATCGCCATCACGGCGCCCCGGTACGTGTCGATGCGCGCCTCAATGACCGGCGCAATGGCTTCGAAGGGCGGCCAGTTTCCGACTATTTGGCGGCGGTCAGCAATGACCCGCTGCACTGCCGTCTCGAAGGCGGAGAGACCTATCAGGAACTGAAGTCCAGAGTCTTCGAATTTCTGGGGGAACTGGAAAAGAATTGCGCGTGCCGCACGCTGGTCGTGTCCCACCACGAAATATTGCAGGTCGCCTACGGCCATTTTGCCGGATACTCGGATGAACAGATGTGGCAGTATTGGATCGGTAACGCCGAATTTTTTAATATGAATGAAATCAATAGGTTATAAGTTTATTGCGTACATTTATTGTAAATATTCGGTGAACCCGTGATGTCGATTTACTGAGCGAGGATAGTTGCAAAGTCTTTGCGCAACGGATAAAGCCAGATGTCCTTGATGGGGATGAGTTGGCGACGTGTTAAGGACTTTTTCCCGCGGCCGGTGGTTTGTCCGACGTGAATCCAGTTGGCGGCGCGATAGCAGGTTCCGCGGTGGCGCTCGAATTCGACGAATGTTTCGAGCAAGACGGGTCGGTATCCGTAGCGGTCATGCCAGTGCTGGGGTAGTTGTCGTGCGCAGAGGGCCAGGATCTTCGAGGCGAGACCTTTGGACTGAACCCAGGGCAGGATCAGGAAGCGGGCATTGTTGATGACGCGTTGGAGATTGCGGCTGCGTTGAGGGTCGGTCCAGCCGATGAAGCGTTCGCGCCCTGCGAGTTTCCAGGCACTGGCGCCAAAGCTGAGCAAGGCGACCAGTTGGTCACCGGCGAAGACGTTGTAACGGAGCTGACTGCCGGACAGTGGCGAATAGCCCAGATAGTGGTAGCGTTGGATGTACTCGTTCCACAAATGGGATGCTGTGCGGTCGGTGACCAAGCGCAACGACACAGGGGCGAGTTCATGAACGGGCGCGTGCAACGGCGTTTGCGGGTCCGTCGCGGTCGTTGCCGGGAAGTCGGGCCGGCGTCGTAGGCCGGGCGTTCTGGACGGTGGTAGCGTGATCAGGCCGTCGCCCTGCATGCGCAGCAGGGCGACCCGGCATGTCATGTCCTTGAGTTCGCCGTTGGGTTTGGTCCACGACCACAGTTGGCAAAGCTGGCGCGACAGGGGGCGTACGCTGGAGCTTGGAATTGCCGTCGATCAGTCGCCGGATGGTTTCGATATCCTCTGCCGAGAACTCACGATCGCAGTAGCGGATCACGAACTGTTGATCCCGACGCGCAGTGTCTTCAGACGCGTGGGCGTCATTGCCCAAGGCAGGAAAGGATCCAGATCGGTCGGTGGATGACGGCCATTCTCGGCACACGCATTCAAGTAGTCGCATAACCAAAGACGTGAGTTGATCTTCCAGTGCCTGACGGTCATCAGCAGACTGTACAAGGTGGCCGCCAACTGTCCCGACCACGGTGCGCCTGATCCGTAAAAGTTCTTGCGTCCCACGACCGGTGGGCGCATTTTTTGTTCGGCTTGGTTATTGTCCATCGGGACCGACGGATGGTCCACGAAGACGAGCAGTCCGGACCAGTGCGTTCTCATGCTGCGCATGACTTTGGCGGCCGGCTCCCTCAGGGTGCGATTGCACAATTCCGCCTCGAGATGACGGGCCATGTCATCGACCGCATGCCGCAGCGCTTCATGGCGCACATCCCACGCGTGGTGGGACTCACCGACCCCCAGGCGTTGTGCATTCAGCCAGTACAGCTCGCCAATCGCATCGACCCAATCCATTGCCCAGGAGGACAAATCCGGATAGGCGTTAGCCAACGTCAGGAAATCTCGCCGCTGGTGGGCCCAGCACCAAGACAGCAGGAAATCCGGCCGCGTACGTACGAACTTCTTGTACGCCGAATACCTATCACAGCTGATGATGCCATGATCGGCCCCGTCCAATGCGGCCACAACCACCTGCGCGGAGCGGGTGGGGTCGAGCACATAGTGCACCACCGAGGCTGACTGAAATACCCACAGGTAATTATTACTAACTGAAGTTTAGACACTCGCAACCGCAGCCGGATGCCGAAGGCATTTCCGCGCCGCGAAAAATATTTTCAAATAAACGCAAAAAAGTGCAAAAAAGGCTTGACATGACATTCGAGTTATGTGGTCGCCGCGCTGCTCGCC
>CAISUK010000132.1 GCA_903888645.1 uncultured Pseudomonadota bacterium
AGGTAAGTGCCCTCAATCTTTTGATATTCCTTGGGTTTTGTTTTGGCGCCTGGAGTGTGGCCCTTGGCGCGTCCTTGGATGATGGCACACTTGCGGATTGGGTGCGCTCGGGGAGAGAATGCTGATCATTGTGGATATGGATCGTATGATGCTGTCAAAAGAAATGTGTCTGGTCGCCGACCAAGGCGAATAGGCACGTTCGTTGTATCGAACGATTCTGCAATACAGATCCGAAGCGCGCTTCGGATCTGCCAAGGGAGTAGAAAAATGACTGTCGCAAAACGCCTGACTTTATTGATCGCCGCAGCGGCGATCGGCCTGATTCTGGTTGCCGGCCTGGGCATTTACCAGATTGACCGCGTCTATAGCGTAGCCAGTTTCGCCAATGACAATACCGTACCGGCACTTGCCGCACTGGACAAGACGGCCGTTGCTGTGGGCCGTACAAGGCTGCGAATCCTGCTCCATGTCACCTTGGGGACGGACCCGGCGAAAGTCGCTGAATTCGAGCGGAAGATCGAAGAAATGAACGGCGAGGTGCGTGCCGGACTGAAGGACTACGAAGTCACCATCGTAGACAACGAGGATCGCCGCCGCTTCGACAATGTCGCCGCCCTGAGCAAGGATTTCCTTGCCGCGCAAAACGCAGTCCTGGAAGCATCCCGTACTAACAAGGAGCAGGCCATCGCTCTCCTGCCGCGCCTCGACGCTGCCGGCGTGAAACTGAATGACGGCGTGGTCGATTACATCGCCTATAACATGGACCTGGGCAAGAAGGCGGCTGTTGACGCCAGGGAAATCGAGCGCAATGCAATCATTCTCTCCGCCGCCATCGCCTTGCTGACCATCGTCGCGACAGTTGCCATTGGCATACTCATTTTGCGCGTCCTGACCCGCCAACTGGGTGGCGAACCGGCCTATGCGGCAGAGATCGCCAACAAGATGGCATCGGGAGAACTGACGGATATTCAACTCAAGGAAGGCGACACGGAGAGCCTGCTCTTCGCCATGAAAAATATGGTGGAGACTTTCAAGGGCTTCGTTGCGGCACAAGCCGAAATGGCCAGGAAACATGATGATGGCATGATCGACGAGGTAATCCCGGCCGACCGCTTCCACGGCGTCTATGGGCAGATGGCGCAATCCATCAATGTCCTGGTGCAGTCGCACATCGCCGTGAAGATGCGCGTCGTCGAGGTCGTCAGTCGTTACGCCCTCGGCGACCTTTCGCTCGACATGGATCGCTTGCCGGGCAAGAAGGCCCAGATCACCAACGCCATCGATGCCGTCAAGACGAGTCTGCAAGCGGTCAATGGCCAGATCAAGACGCTGGTCGACGCGGCCGTCGTCGGGAATTTCAAGGCCCGTGGTCAGGCCGATCAGTTTCAGCATGAATTCCGCGTCATGATCGAAGGCCTCAACCGGTTGATGGAAATAAGCGATACCGGGCTTGGCGAGGTCTCGCGGATCCTTGAGGCATTGGCCAACGGCGATCTGACGCAGACCATCGAGGGCGAATATCACGGCACCTTCGGCAAACTCCAGGCCGACTCCAACAGCACGGTGGCGCGCTTGCGGGAAGTCGTGCTGCAGATCAAGGACGCTTCGGAAGCCATCCGCACCGCTTCGCAGGAAATCGCCGTCGGCAACCAGGATCTGTCGAGCCGCACCGAAGAACAGGCAAGCAGCCTGGAAGAGACCGCCTCTTCGATGGAAGAGCTCAACGCCACGGTCCGGCAGAATGCCGACAACGCCAGGCAAGCCAACGAACTCTCGAAAAATTCCAATGACATCGCGGTGCGTGGTGGCGAGATGGTCAAGCGCGTCGTCAGCACCATGGGCCAAATCCAGGACAGCTCGAAGAAGATCGCCGACATCATCGGCGTCATCGACAGCATTGCCTTCCAGACCAACATCCTCGCCCTGAACGCCGCCGTCGAAGCAGCGCGGGCCGGCGAACAGGGCAGAGGTTTCGCGGTGGTCGCCACCGAAGTACGCAATCTCGCGCAGCGCAGTGCCGACGCTGCCAAGGAAATCAAGACGCTCATCGCCGAATCGGTCGGCAAGGTGGACGAAGGCGCCAAGCTGGTCGATCAAGCCGGAACGACCATGGACGAAGTGGTGGTGTCGTTCCGCCAGGTGGCGAACCTCGTCACCGAAATCAGCAATGCCAGTCGCGAGCAATCGAGCGGCATCGAGCAAGTGACACAGGCGGTCAGCCAGATGGACGAAGTGACGCAGCAGAACGCAGCCCTGGTCGAAGAAGCAGCGGCGGCGGCGGAGAGCCTGGAAGAACAGGCGCGGGGTCTGGTGCAGACGGTCGGCAGCTTCAACCTGGGAAATGGCGGCAGCCCTGTCGCCAAGACCAGCCGCGACCTGCCTGGTCCCGCGCTGAGAGACGTTACACCGCGACAGATCGCCCATCGCAAGCCGATGGATTCGAGAACGCCGCCGAAGCTATCGGCTGCAGCCGCGACAGACTCCGAAGACTCCTGGGAAGACTTTTGATTGGTAATTTGGTTGGTCAGTGGATCAGCGCGAGACTCAGCCATCACCAAGGAAAACGAGGAAAACGAGGCCAATGAGGTAAATGAAGCAGAACGAGCATTTGCAGCCAACAACGATCATGCCGATCCGGCCGCTCAGTGAAATTCAGATCCCTGCTCACCTTGACGGCAGCGCCGGCGAAAACAGGGCCGACAAGGCCCGCCTGCAAATCCAGGCGGACACCGACGCAGACGCGATCAAATGTTTTCTCGGCGAGTATGACCGGTCGCCGGGCACGCTGAGAATCTATCAGCGCGAAACCGAGCGACTGCTGCTGTGGGCGCTGGTGGAGTGCGGCAAACCCCTTTCGAGCCTGAATCGCCAGGATTTCGAGGGCTACCTGAATTTCCTCGCCGATCCACAGCCGGCTGACCTGTGGTGCGCCCGGAAGATCGAGCGAAGCTCGGCTGATTGGCGTCCCTTTGTCGGCCCCCTGGGCGAGAGCGCCATCATGACGACGATGGCCGCAATCAACTCGCTGATGCGCTATCTGACCGATGCCGGCTATCTTTCTGGCAATCCCCTCGGCCTGATCCGCCAGCGGCGGCGGAAGATGGCCATCGAGTCGTCGGGATCGCCCCTGGCGGTATCGACGACCGACGAGACGGAAAAAGTCGAGCGATTCCTCGACGCGGAAATGTGGTCGGCAGTGACGCAAGCCATCGAAAACATGCCCCGCGACGATGACCGGGAATACGCAGAATATGAGCGAGCCCGGTTTATCGGCGCTGTACTGTACATGCTGGCACCCCGCGCCGGCGAACTCGAAACGCACCGCATGAACAGTTTTCGCGAGGAGCACGGGCGGTGGTGGTGGCATGTGGTCGGCAAAGGCGGCAAGAAGGCCAAGGTTCCGGTAGCCGACGACATGCTGCAGGCCTTGGTGCGCTACCGAAAGTTCCTCGGCATGTCGGCCGTGCCGAAACGTACAGACTTGACGCCGCTGCTGATTTCGCTGAAGGACGGCAGCCCGATTACGGCTCGGCGGCTGAACCAGATACTCAAACGAATTTTTTCTGCCGCGGCTGACCTGCTGCCGGCGGAATCCGATTACAAGCGAGAGAAACTTCGCTCGGCTTCCGCCCACTGGGGTCGGCACACCGGTATCACTGCCAAGATCGACAGCGGTATCAACGAACGCTACGTGCAGAAGGATGCCCGGCATAGCGATGCCCGCACCACCCAGCGCTACATCCATGAAGAAGAAGAGCGCTGGCATGACGAAGCGCAGAAGCAACATTTGCCATGGGAAAAAAAGCCCGGCTGATCATGCCTCTATTGGATAATCAGCGGCCTGGGCAGGCATGTAAGTCGAGCGTAAGATTTTTCAGGCTTAATCCAGTTTTTTCGCCGGGCCGGACCAGGAATGGCTCTAAAATATCGCCCGCGGCGGCTTGTCCCAGCCCCTGTCGCAAAGCGCGATACCAGAGGTAATGATCCAAAAAATTCGCCGACGTCTTTGCCGGCTGATCATGTTGAAGTACTGAGAGGAGAGGTTTAACGATGTCCAACGCGATTGAATCCGTTGTCCAGGAATCCCGGATCTTCCCGCCGTCCGAGGCCACTATCAAGAAGGCTACGATCTCCGGCATGGCCGCTTACGAGGCCTTGTGCAAGGAAGCCGAGCAGGATTACGGCGCGTACTGGGGTCGCCTGGCGCGCGAACATGTGACCTGGAAGCAGCCTTTCACCCAGACCCTGGACGAGTCGAAGGCACCGTTCTACCAATGGTTTGCCGACGGCACGCTGAACGTCTCCTACAACTGTCTGGACCGCCAGGTCGACGCCGGCCTCGGCGACAAGGTGGCGATCATCTTCGAAGCCGATGACGGCACGGTGACCAAGGTCACCTACAAGGAGATGCTCGTCAAGGTTGCCAAGTTCGCCAACGCGCTTCGGGCAAAAGGCATCAAGAAGGGCGACCGTGTTCTGATCTACCTGGCCATGTCCGTCGAAGGCATTGTCGCCATGCAGGCCTGTGCCCGGATCGGCGCCATTCACTCGGTGGTGTTCGGCGGTTTCTCGGCCAAGTCGCTGGAAGAGCGCATTCTCGATGCCGGTGCGGTGGCCGTCATCACCGCCGATGAGCAGTGTCGCGGCGGCAAGAGCCTGCCGCTCAAACCGGCCGTCGACGAGGGCTTGTCACTCGCGACCAACCATCAGGTCAAGACGGTCATCGTGGTGCGCCGCACTGGTGGTCCATGCAATATCGTTGCCGGCCGCGACTACTGGTATCACGAACTCGTCGCCAACGAATCCGACGTTTGCGAACCGGAATGGGTCGGTGCCGAGCATCCGCTGTTCCTGCTGTACACCTCGGGTTCCACCGGCAAGCCGAAGGGCGTCCAGCATTCCACCGGCGGCTATCTGCTGCACGCAATCCTGACGATGAAGTGGACTTTCGACATAAAGCCGGACGATGTTTTCTGGTGCACCGCCGACATCGGCTGGGTCACCGGCCATACCTACATCACTTATGGCCCGCTGGCCTGCGGCGCCACCGAAATCGTCTTCGAGAGCATCCCGACGTACCCGGATGCGGGCCG
>CAISUK010000133.1 GCA_903888645.1 uncultured Pseudomonadota bacterium
ATCTTACAGCCATTTTGAGTTTATGTTTACATCTGGACTGTTTTCACTTGTGCCGCAATGAGAATAGCCGACAACTGAGCAATCATGACCTTCTCGATAATCAAGATTCATGACGGGTTGCCGAGAGTAGCGATTCCTTTGCTTTCGCACTCGCCGTACTGCAATTCGATTGTATGGAGAAGCCAGCGCCAATAGCACAGCTGGCAAAGCCAAAACGGTGAATAGCTGTTCAGTCAAGGCAAATTAATTGAGACCCCTTATTGTTTCAGTAGTGCCTGGCCCTCAAGCGATGCTCGTCGCCGAGGCACGCTCTTGAAGTTGAAAACCATCGGCAAAGCCGCGATCCCATTCGACCCCCGCCAGATAGGCAGAACCTTGATGGGGACTGTGCGGGCGCGGTCCGCCTTCGTCTTCCTGCTGCGCGCGAGAATATCTGGCGCCGGCCAAGCGGCCTTCCGCGTAGGCTTTTACTATCGAGTAATCCATGGCGCGAGTCCCCGATGCAGCGTTGATGAACGGAATGCGCCTGCGCTCATGAAATTGACCATGGCATTGTTATTGGATAGTGGGATTGGTCAAGGCCAATCAAGATCAGTGTCGAAATCATCGCAATTGCCATGACGATCCCAAAAAGTTCAGCAATCAATTTCCGATTTTCCATTTTTCACCTCATCATATTGATTGGCGGGGCAGACTTCGCTCTTGTTGTTTCCGCCGAGTGCATCCGGAACAGCGGATTTACTGAATACGAGCTTCGCCCCGACCACCTGCGAAGATGTCCACGTCCCCCTGATGCCGGTCTTCAATTCAAAGTTCGGATCTTCCGTTCTTCATAGCTACCATGACCACTTTGCTGACTTCGTTGTCAATAACCGTAGCGGAAAGTTGGCCGCCCTTGCTGACGATCAGTGCTACGACGGCCTTCCCTGGTTGGCGCATGAGGTCGCTGACGCCGGGTTCCAGTGCGACTACATCATGTGGCTTGACTTCGACACCTTGTGGCACATAGACAAGTGCGTAGCGGGCTCTCTTGTTCTCGGGACTGCTTAGGTTGAGTACGGCAAAGCGGCCATTGTCCGAGTGTGGGGCGGGGAGATGCAGAACCGATAGAAAGGCAGCTGTGCTCTTTTGCGGATGCACGAGCAGGACCGTGCCCAGCTGCGAACCTGATGTTTGAGCGGTTGCGGAATGGGCGTCTGACGGTGCCGCGAAACCGGAAGATGGCAGGAAGGCCATGCCAATGCCAAAGGCGATGCTGAGGGCGGCGGCGCGACCGGCAGACAGATGAGATTTGTTAGTCATGATCAACTCCTTGACTTGGTCAATTTAACGAAGGACATGTAGATTCTTGCGAGAGTGTCTACGCAATAACGGGGCCAGGAGCGAGAAAGTCCGATAACTCAATGAATCATCAACTACATCGCGATTTCATCGAGCTTCGTTAAAGCAGTGCATGAATTGCGCCGCTGCAATAAGTGGCGACAACTTTTGCAGGGGCCTGCAAGCGATGCGAGCAAGGCCGCGATCTTGAAACGCCAGCCGGGATTGATCGGCGGCTACTACGATCGGGCACTGCTTCGGAATGCTCACGGCAGGATAAGCCGTGGTCAGCAACCAAGGCCCGAGTCGATTGCTCGCTAACATCGGCCAGAACGGCAACCTGTTGTGAGTCCGCGGCAAACGTCGCTGCCGAAAAGCTGAGGGCGAGAAAGCCGCCGATGCCTTGCTAAATCAACCAAAGCACGATCAGCGGATAGGCAGAAAGGCCGAGGGAAAACAAGGTCAACGCGATAATCGCTGCAACCGACACAGCGACAAAAACGGTTTCGACAGTGACTTCGCGCTGATTCATCCTTGTCTTCTGGAGATCGTTTGCCGGCAAAGCAAATCTGGCCAGTGAACTCATGAGCCCGCCATGAACTTGGCGGCGGCTGCTGGTATCAATTTCCAGGCCGGTTTGTTCATGGCGGTCTTGGCGTTCTCCATTCGTTGGGATGCGTGACATGCGTGACCGCAAACGCATAAATGGGGCCAGCGTATTTGAAATGCCGATAAAACCATGATTTATCGGCTTGACGAAGAATAGTCTGGGCTCAGGCAGGGGCAGCGACGGCTTGCGCATACTGCAAAGATTCGTGACAATTTTTGCAGTGGCCTGCAACGATTGGTTGAGATCGCGTTTGCGCTAGCTCATTCCTTCAGCATAGGGGGAGAAATGGGCCCGGCCGATTCAACTGTCGATTGTGCCGGCACCCTGTTGCTGACAAGCGCGACTTTTTACCGACGCCGGAGCAGATGTGGGAGGGAGTTATCCGTCGGCCAGCGGCAGGTGTTTCTTGATTTTGTACCAAAGGGTACGTTCGCTAATATCCAGCAATGCGGCGGCCTTTGGCTTGCTTCCATCGGTTTGGGCAAGCGCATTTTCTATCATGCGCACTTCCAGTGCCTCGACGGCCTTGATCATTGAGCCAACAGGAACAGCGTTACCCGCAGGCAAGTCTTGCGGGGTAGCGACCGGGCTGGAGTCAATCGGAAAATGTTCTGGCTTGAGCGATCCTTTTCCGCACAGGATCAAGGCCCGTTCGACCATGTTCTCCAGTTCGCGGACATTGCCCGGCCAGTCGTAGGCTTGCAGCCGGATCAGGACATCCGCGCTGACGGCAGCGTCGCTACCGGAGCGGTGACTATGCTTGGCGATAAAGTGCGCAGTCAGGTCGGCAATGTCCTCTTTTCGCTTGCGCAATGGCGGCAAGTCCAGGGCGAAGACGTTGAGTCGGTAGTAAAGATCCTCGCGCAAGTGACCGTCGCGAATCGACTCCTTGGGATTGCGGTTACTGGCTGCTATGACGCGAATATCCAACGGGATCTTGCGGTTGCTGCCGAGCCGCTCCAGGGTATTCTCCTGCAAGACGCGGAGAAGCTTGGCCTGCAATGCCTTTGGCATCTCGGTCAGTTCATCGAGAAAAAGTGTCCCCTCGTGAGCCAGTTCGAACTTGCCGATGCGGTCCTTGACCGCTCCGGTAAAAGCCCCCTTATCGTAGCCAAACAACTCCGCTTCGAGAATATCGGCGGGAATGGCGGCGCAATTGATCGGTACAAAAAGCTTGTTGCTTCGAGGCGATGCATTATGAATGGCGCGCGCGGCCAATTCCTTGCCTGTACCGGTTTCGCCGGCGATCATCACCGAGGCCTTGGTCGGCCCCACCTGGCGGATCAATTCATATACGCTCTGCATTGCACTGCTGGTACCGACAAAAGCGTCCCAACCGCGATTCAACTCCTCGCGCATGAACCTGTTCTGGCGATTCACCTGGGCATCGTTGAGAACGCGGGCAATCGTCAACTCCAGCGCATCGATATCGAATGGGCGGGGGATGTAGTCGCTGGCGCCAAGTTTCATGGCGTCTACTGCCGACTCGACCGACCCGTGGGCGGTGACGACGATCACGGGCGTTTCGGCACCGTCCTGACGAAGCCGGCTGAGCAGCTCCAGTCCGTCCATTTCGGGCATGCGTACATCGGTGATGACCAGATCAACCGGGCTATCGCGCAAGATATCAAGTGCTTCGTGACCATTGCCAGCGGCGAAGACGACGTGACCGGCCTTGCGCAACATGATTTCCAGGACGCGCCGCATTTTCGGTTCGTC
>CAISUK010000134.1 GCA_903888645.1 uncultured Pseudomonadota bacterium
AAGATCAAGCCGATGATGGTGCGTGTCTTGCCGGTTCCCGTTGCCATGGCGAGAAGGCATTGCCGTGCGCCGTGGGCAATGTTGGACTCCACTGCCTGCACGGCCCGCACCTGGAAATCACGCAGGCCGAGGTAGCCGAAGGGTTCGCCGAGCAGTGTGGTCTCGGCGAGTTTTGTGTCGGAGTCCAACAGCCGGATCAAGTAGTCGGGCGTGTGCCATCCATTGAGCGGCCGGGAATGATTGGACGGGCGGCGCAGGTCGCGGAACCAGATGCCGCTCTTGGTTTCGAGTTGGCGCAGGTAGGGCCGGCCGTTGGCCGAATAGGCAAAGGGAATGCGGTAGTAGCGGGGCAGACCCTCAACGTCCTGGGTAACCAGCCAGCCGGGAAAGTGGCCGGTCTGTCCTGGCGGGTGGGGCAGTATTTCTTTGTCCTTGATCTGATAGCCCTCGCTGTACCGCTCTGACTGGAGGATGTCGCCGGAAATATCGGATCCGTACTTCTTGGCTTCCACCACGCCGATGGGCGTCATGCCGTGGAACAGCACATAGTCGGCCGGACCGGAGGCGGTCGGCCACTCGGCGATGGCCTGGCACTTGCCGGCTTCAGGGCGGGCGCCAGTGGCGAAGGTCAGGTTTTCTGTGTCGGCCGACCAACCTGCCTCATTGAGTTGCACATCGATGATGGCCCGGGTCTCGGATTCATCCAGTGCAATGCCTTGCGATGCCCCGGCAATGGCCTGTTCGATGGCGGCGGATTCGGCGACCGAGCGTTCCGCCGATTGCTGCTGAATGCGTTTTAACGTTTCCTCGAATTCAGCCGACAAGCGCTGACGCTCGCGCTCTTCCTCCTGGGCGAGTTGTTCCCAGACGGCCTTTTCTTCGGCGGTCTTGGCGACCTGAGTCTCAGCGGCCTGACGCTTGAGGCGTTCGGTTTCGGCTGACTGGTAGGCTGCGCGCGCTTCTTCGGCCGTTGACTCCAGTGCCGATGACAACTGGGCAATGCGGTATTCATGATCGGGACGTGTCGGTTCGACAAAGGCACCAGCCTTGAATGTCTTGGCGCTGCCCTTGCCCATGGCCCGGTGGAACCACAGCGCCAACTCGCGGGCGATTTTAAGTGCCGACTTGGCTTGCTGCGATGTGGTCTCGAATTCGTGCGCGGCCTGATTGCCTTCACGTCGCAGGTAGTGCAGCAGGTCGGCGACGTTGCGATCGATGACGCGTCTTACCTGCAATGTCCTCAGCAGGTCGGCCTGGGTTTGCTCCGGTGTCGATGAGATGTTGAAGACGGCAGCCAGGTGCCGGACGACGGCTTCGCCAAACTGCCGCAGCTTGATGACCGTGGTGTTCGGATCATCGCAATAGTTCCGCTCAGCCGAGGCGCACAGGCGCAGCAGCAGTGCGTCGTGTTCTGCCAGGAAGGCGAAGTTGGCGGATTGTGAATTTACGGTTTCGGCCATGATGACCGGATGCGTTTTGTCAATCCGAAATGCGAAGTATGCATTTTGCGTTCAGTGGCGTCTAGCCCAAGCCCGCACAGACCTGGCAGGAAATCACTTGCCAGGACAGAAAAAGTTCAGGACTCGTCTTTGCTTTCGTTTGAGGCTACAGTGTTGTCTGTGGCATTTATCTTGGCGCCGCGGTCCAAGTACCTCGAAACGACCAAATCAAGGCCCGACACGTCGAGTTCCGTGTCGTACGATCCGTATGTCGAAATCCTGTAACTCTTGCCAGGAATGTTGTCACCCCCGACTGCTCGACTGTAGGTACTGCCGTATGTGGAGAGTTCAAATTCATTGTCACAGATCCAGACGCTGACGGCTTCCATATCTTCGCAATTTTCATTGCCATTGCGCCAACAAACGCTGAGTTCGCAGTCCAAACCATCAACCGGCTGGGGAATAGCATCCAGCCCTTCGATGATCTTCTTGATCACTTCAATCTGCCGCTGCGTCGTTCGCTTTTCTGACAACAACAGTTTGGCAATATTTTTGGCAACCTGAATGGCGTAGCGATCCTCATCGGTGAGTTCAAATTGGCCCTCATGCTCGACATCCGATGGCGCAACCACACGGTCTTGATATGCTTCCACCTCTGGCGACCGCCCGTCCGCCAGCGCTTTTAGGCGGATCAGGGTGCGAATGAAGTTGTTGCGCCATGCGCCGATGAATTGCACTAGATCGCGCGGGTCAATCTCGGGTGGTGCAAGCCCCTTTTCAATCGCGCAGGACTCGAAATCTTTCAAGAAGCGCTCGGCAAGGCGCTCATCATTCTCTGCCGAAGTCAGGACCGCCTCAGACGCAGCGCTGGTCCAATAGTCCTCAAAGATCGAAGTCAGTTCAATGCAAAGCGCATTAAGTGGGTTCCAGTTCGGCTTGATGTCAGACAGGAATACTTCCACAAAACCGCCTTGGTCGGCGTAGTCGTCGTCATCTGGGACCATCACTTGAACGTCGTCGGTTGCACCCGCCGACCTGGATAGGTCGATGATGACCTTCGTTGCCAGTTTGGACAGAAATCGACTTCTATCTGGTTCTGACATTAGGCCGAATAGCGCGATCAGCCGATCTTCGTCGGGACCGCATTCCTGGATGAATTCCATGATCAGTCTGACGGTTCGCCGAGGTAAGAATGCGCAGCCAGCCAGTTAACCTGGCTAGTGGGAATGAAGGATTTGCATTCCCACAGTCGTGGGAAGACTGCATCATAGTCCGTAGGCGACATTCCTCCTATCGTAGGAGGAACGCTTGGACGCTGCAGTCGCATTCGGAACGGTGCTACGCCGGCTTCGCCAGGAAGCCGGCCTCACGCAAGAGCAGCTTGGTTTCGAGGCTGATCTGCGGCGAACCTACGTCAGCGTCCTCGAACTCGGCCAACAGCAACCATCGCTCACCACGATCTTGAAACTGGCTTCGGCGCTGAAGCAGCCTGCCCATGAGTTGATGAGACTGGTCGAGGCGGAAATCTCCAAGCCGAGGCGCAAGAAGGTCTAAGGGAATCGCCCGAAACCCCTGCCGGCTTCACGCATCAGCTGCGGAGACCCCCTTTTTGACGTCACGTCAGGGTACCCAGCTTCGTCACCCTGCCATCCCGCCGCGTAGTATCGCCCAGAAACGCCGATCGCCACGACCTTGTGCTTGGGTCAGCCGGGCGCCGATCGCCGCACCTGGGGCCGTTTGGCCTACGCAACGGAGCCATCCTCACCCTTGACGCCGCGCAGCAATACCCTCAGACTGGCTGTGCCCCCTGTAGTAGGTTGTGCGGATATAGCGGCTTCCTCGGAAGTACCAGTAGTTTGCATTGGCACCAGCAGGGGGTTTTCTATTTCCGCGGTACACGCATCGGCTAGAGAGTTGTACTGCTCTACAATACGCACATCCCCGGCGTCGCTACGCGCGTTCAGAAGGACGGAAGGCAGCAATGCCTTGGCATCCTTCGCGCTGGGTACCAACCTGCTACTGGCGCTCGCCAGTGACTTCTTCCCGCGAATGAATAGTCAGTCGTTGCGTAAGCGGCCATAAGAATAGCCCGCGGGAAGTCTTAAGTTTTGGTTGGGTCATTCCAGCCTGGCCTTGCACGGATACTGAACATTTATATAGTATCCGCGTTATGCTGTTCTCCGTCGTGCAAACCCGCCTGAGCGGCGTCCGGCTGACCCGTGAGGAAATCGCCGCTGTGGCGCCCCTGGTGGGCCGTCTTTCGATTCATGACTGGCTAACGGGAAATACGGCAGGTCGCGCGCTGCGGGTGGCAACGCTCCGGCATCCGACGACCAGCTATCACACGGACCTGCTTCTGCCGATCTTTGACCCAGTCATGGTCCGCATGACTGGCGAAGGATTCCTATTGGTCGGATGGCAGATCGAGACCCTGCCTGATAATCGGACCGCTGAACATTCACAGGGTTGGTGGGTCAGAATGGCGGGACCGATCAACTAAGTAGGGCGCCGCGACGGCATCGCCTGATCCAGAAAAGCTAGTCCGTTAGCGTAGTTTCAGTTGCCGGTAATGCTCCCGACTTGCGTCGCTACCAACGTGCTGGGCTGGGTGTTGATGGCAATGTTCGCGGTTCCACTCGGAACCGGTACCGGCCCCACGCCATCAGCTGAGCAAACCACCGTAATCGCGTCTACCGCCGCCAACGAAACGGTCCCCGTAATGGCAAGCGTGCCGAAGTTATCACCCGCAAGCCCACCGATCGTCACACGCGTGTCAGGGCTGATCTTTCCGGCGCTGTTGGCAAGCGCGCAGGTCGCTGTGGGAAATGGCGAAATGATGCCCAATGGCACATTGGCATTCAGTCCGATGGTTGCTTGCAAAACGTAGTTGCCAGCCGCTAGGGGAAGGACAAGCACCGTCGTCGGATTATTGGCGTCGCCGCTCACAGGGGTCGTCGCAAATCCGCCAGCGTAATTGTCAGTGCGGTATGCGTTGCTCGATCCGGCAGGACCTTGCGGACCCGCCGGCCCTTGCGGACCGGTAGCGTCCCAACTGATCGGGGTCTCGAACCGACTGCACTTGGTAGTGGCACTGACTATTCTGACCGTCCCGAAGTTGTTCAACTTGCAGGCGTAGATAGTCTCTGCGCTGGCCGCGGTTGGCAGACATAGGGACAGCGCGGACACGACATAAAGACAAATGACGGCAAGGGAGTTTTTCATCAAGGCTTCCTGCAAAGGTGGGCGAGTGGGAAGAACCGGCAAGCCTAGTCCCGCAACTTGGCTGGCAAATTATCTGGTTCAGGGAACAACTCTGTCAATCACCCAAGAGTAAGGCTACCGCGGCCATTTCCCGTCACCTCAGGAAGTTCAGGCGATCGCGTGACGCTCCAGAAGAAACCAATTAATCCATTGTCTCGACGGAAAAAGCGATCTCCTAGCCAGCGAAAGAGATTCCAAATTTATTTGCCTAGTGAGCATGGGGGACTTTGTGAAGATGCTTACCAGGGTGAGGCCGAGGCTGCAATTTTGAGGCAGCTTGAATACTTGCCGAATGGCGGTTAAGGATGCTGAATCTGGGAAGGTTTAAGACTTGTGATCACGCGAGACCTAAGCGCATCAGGGCGACCCGTCCAGATATTCAGCGCAGTCGACAAAACGATGGACGCAGCAGTGGAATTGAGATGGCCCCCGAACTTTTGATCCTCATACGGCTGCTGGCACGTCAGGCGGTGCGCAGTCATTTGGCAGGTCAAACCCAGCTTCACCGCGAGATGCAGGTTAAGCGTTCAAATCCCCCTGTTCAAAGCGCGCCCATAATCCGCTAACCTTGCTGATATGCGTACTGCTGCTTACTGCCGATTCTCGTCCGACCACCAGCGCGAAACTTCGATCCGCGACCAGTTGCGTAACGTCGAAAATTACTGTGAGCGTCGCGGGTGGCCAATGCCCACGCTTTTCCAAGATTTGGCCATGTCTGGTTCACGCAATGATCGACCCGGGTATAAGGCCATGTTGGCCGCTGCGGACGCCGGTGACTTCGACGTACTGTTGGTCGATGATCTATCGCGCCTGGCACGCGATCATATCGAGAGCGCTCAGACGATCCGCCGATTGAAGTTCACCGGGATTCTCGTCGTAGGCGCAAGTGATGGCACGGATACGGCCCGTGATGGATACAAGTTGGAAACCGGACTGCGCGGTCTGATGAGTGAGTTCTATCTTGACGATCTCGCCAAGAAAACCTACCGCGGCCTCATGGGTCAGGCGCTGGAGGGATATAGCGCAGGTGGCCTTCCTTACGGCTACCGCAGCAAATCCGATGGCCAGGGCTTCCTGCGCGAGATCAACGAGGACGAAGCCCAGTGGATACGCTTGATATTTGAACGCTACGCTGGTGGCTTGAGTCCTCGCCAGATTGCCAACGAGTTGAATAGCACCAAGGTACCTAGCCCGCGTGGCGGTACTTGGGTGCATTCCGCTCTTTATCCTGACGTTAAGGGTGTCGGCATACTCGGCAATCCGATCTACAACGGCAGGCAAATTTGGAATCGCACAACGTGGGTCAAGGATCCAGCCACAGGACGTAGGCGGAGGAATCAGCGCCCGCCGTCAGACTGGGTAATCTTCGACTCGCCCCATTTGAAGATTATCGACGACGCGACCTGGAAAGCGTGCGAGAACCGCGCTCGCGCAGCCAAGCGTGATACATCAGCGAAGCTTGCTGTCGGCCGCGGCCCCGGCGGCAGGGGACCAAAGTATTTATTTTCAGGTTTGCTGAAGTGCGGTATTTGCGGAGGGGCATATACCATCCAGGGACGCAAACACTACGGCTGCTCAACACATCAGAATCGTGGTGACAATGTTTGCGCAAATTCTCTCCGAGTCATGCGCAGCACGATCGAGCATGCTCTCCTCGACGGAGTGAAAGACTCGCTACTATCCGAAGCAGCCTACCATTCATTCGAGTCTGAGGCCCGTGCGATGCTCAAGCAGGCGAAACCAGACCCCGCCATTACGGCACGGCTGTTCTTCCGGCCCGACCCTATCGCCCGAAAGACAAAGCCAAGGCCGAGGCCGGCGTGCTTCTGGTGGAGCGCTGGGTCCTGGCGCGGCTCCGCCACCAGCGGTTCTTCAGTCTGGGCGAGCTCAA
>CAISUK010000135.1 GCA_903888645.1 uncultured Pseudomonadota bacterium
CAGGCGAGCCGTTCAGCGCCGCCATCCACCTTCGCAAGGCAATGTCGCTGCTGCCTCCGCTTATGGAAACGCGGGTTGACGTCGGCAACATGGTGCACGCCAGTGATGCCAATGGAATTGTAGTGATCACCCAGACGCAGCCGATCAATGTCATCTTTGCGATTCCCTCGGACAACATCGGCGTCGTGGCTGCACGCTTAAAGGCAGGCGACGCGCTGACCGCCGATGCCTTCGATCGGAGCGGCAAGAAGAAGCTGGCCACCGGCAAACTGTTGACAGTGGACAACCAGATCGACGTCACTACCGGCACCATCAAGCTCAAGGCGGAATTCGCGAACGCCGACGGCGCCTTGTTTCCCAACCAGTTCGTTAACATCGGGCTGCGTGTCGAGACCCGTCATGATGCCATAATCATACCGACGGCGGCGCTCCAGCGCGGCACCCAGGGTACCTTCGTTTATGTCGTCGGCGGCGACGATACGGTAACCATCCGGGCGGTCACGCCGGGGCCGATTTCCGGTGATGTTGTTGCCATCGAGCAAGGACTTAAGGCGAGCGAGCATGTGGTCATCGACGGCGCCGACAAGCTGCGCCAAGGTGCCAAGGTAGAAGTGCCAACGGCAGCCACTCGCGAGGCAGCGCGCAAGGGCGACGGCGGAGCGGGTGGACCCGGCGGATCAGGTGTGTCAAGCGCAAGCGGCGGTCCGCCCAGCGAGCGCGGCGGCTCACCCGAAGAGCGGCAAAAACGCTGGGCGGAAATGAACGCGCGCATCGATCGCGGAGAATTCGGCGAGGAAATCAAGAAGCTCCCCGAGGAAGAGCGCAAGCAGCGCATGCGTGAGCTTCGCCGGCAGCGCGAAGGCGGTGGCGCCAATCCGCAATGAATCCATCCCGCCCATTCATCGAGCGGCCGGTGGCGACCTCGCTGCTGATGGTCGCGATCCTGCTGGCCGGCCTGCTCGCCTATCGGATTCTGCCGATCTCGGCTCTACCCGAAGTCGACTATCCGACCATCCAGGTGACGACGCTGTACCCCGGCGCCAGCCCGGACGTCATGACTTCGTCGATCACCGCGCCGCTGGAGCGCCAGTTCGGGCAGATGCCCGGCCTCAGCCAAATGTCATCGGCCAGTTCCGGCGGCGCCTCGGTGATCACGCTGCAATTCGGCCTGGAGATGAATCTCGATGTCGCCGAGCAGGAGGTGCAGGCGGCTATCAACGCCGCCAATTCCTTCCTGCCGGTCGAGACGCCGATGCCGCCGATCTACAGCAAGGTCAAGCCGGCCGACGCGCCGGTGGTGGCTTTGGCAGTGACGTCGAAGTCGTTGCCGCTCCCCAAGGTCGAGGATCTGGTCGACACCCGGCTCGCGCAAAAGCTCTCGCAACTACCCGGCGTCGGCCTGGTCAGCATCGGTGGCGGCCAGCGGCCGGCGGTGCGCATCCAGGCAAACCCGAAAGCGCTGGCCTCCTACGGCCTCAACCTCGACGACGTCCGCACTTCCATCGGCAATGCCAATGTCAATATGGCGAAGGGCAGTTTCGACGGCCCGATGCGCGCCTCGACGCTCGACGCCAACGACCAGTTGAAATCCGCCGACGACTATCGCGACCTGGTCATCGCCTACCGCAACGGCGCC
>CAISUK010000136.1 GCA_903888645.1 uncultured Pseudomonadota bacterium
CATGTTATTGCACGGCATCGACGTGCCGACGCAAATTCGCCATGACAATACGCTTTCGCGGCCCTTGCGCGATTACGGACCACGGGATCGCGTAGACATCGTCGCCACCAATCCGCCCTTCGGCGGCATGGAAGAAGACGGCATCGAACAGAACTTCCCGGCCACCTATCGCACCCGCGAAACCGCCGACCTGTTCCTCGTCCTTATCGCCCACCTGCTCAAGGACGGAGGCCGCGCCGCCGTGGTATTGCCCGACGGCACGCTGTTCGGCGAAGGCATCAAGACGCGCATCAAGCAGCATCTGCTGGAGACTTGCAATCTGCATACCATCGTCCGCCTGCCGAATGGTGTATTCAATCCGTATACCGGCATCAAGACCAACCTGCTCTTCTTCAGCAAGGGCAGCCCGACGCAGGAGATCTGGTATTACGAGCATCCTTATCCGCCCGGTGCCAAAAGCTACTCCAAGACCAAGCCGATGCGCATTGAGGAATTCGCCGCAGAGAAGGCGTGGTGGAAAAACCGCGTTGAGAACGAGCAGGCATGGCGCGTTTCCATCGACGATATCAAGGCGCGCAACTACAACCTCGATAGCAAGAATCCGCATTCACCGGAAAGCGAAATTCACGATCCGGAGAAGCTGCTGGCCGACTATCGCAAATTGCAGATCGAGATCGGCCAGACCCGCGACAAGCTGAAAGCGATTCTCGCCGAGGCGCTGACCCGCCGATGAACGCGCCGCTGCTGACGGAAGAGTTTCATTTGCTGGCCGCCGCGCCGAATGGTGTGCAGAAGTTGCGCGAGTTGATTCTGAGTTTGGGGGTGCGCGGCAAGTTGGTAGCGCAAGATACGAAGGATGAACCGGCTTCGGAGTTGTTGAAGCGGATTAAGACTGAGAAGGCGAAGCTGGTCGCGCAAGGGAAAATCAAACTTGGCAAGCCACTTCACGAAGTTAGCGAGGACGAGAAATCCTTTCCTGTGCCAAACGCATGGGAGTGGGTTCGATTCGATTCAATTGCGATAACACGCCTCGGCAAGATGCTTGATGGCGCAAAGAATCGCGGAGACCTCAAGCCTTATCTTCGCAACACGAATGTGCAGTGGTGGAAAATCTACCTGGACGACATAAAATCACTCCGGCTTGATTCAAAGGAACTTGATGAATATCGGCTGTTACCCGGCGACCTATTGATTTGCGAAGGTGGTGAGCCGGGGCGATGCGCAATCTGGACTGACAGCAACACAGAGATGTATTTCCAGAAGGCACTTCATAGAGCAAGGCCATGCAGCGGTATCGCCGCTGAATATCTGCAAATATGCCTAACTGCTGATGCGGCAAGTGGATCATTGGATCACCTATTTACTGGGGCAACCATAAAACACTTTCCCGGTGAAAAGCTGAGCATGTATGTAATTCCGCTTCCACCCCTCGTCGAACAACTCCGCATCGTCGCCAAGGTCGATGAACTGATGGTGCTGTGCGACCAGCTCGAAGCGCAGCAGACCACGCAGACCGAAGCTCACGAGCGCCTCGTCGCCTCGCTGCTAGACACCCTGACTCAAAGCGCCGATTCCGCAGCCTTCGCCGACAACTGGTCACGCATCGCCGAGCACTTCGATCTGCTATTTGATACGCCTCAGTCAATCGACAAGCTGAAACAGTGCGTCCTTCAACTTGCGGTGCTGGGCAAGCTGGAGCCGCAAGACCCAAGCGATGAACCGGTTGAGCTCAGTTTCACTGGCCTGCAAGCAATTAAGGGAATTGCAACTGATGGCCCTTCCATTCCACCAAATTGGGCGCGTTGCGCCTACAGATCGCTGACCTCTTTGGTGACCAGCGGCTCGCGTGGTTGGAAGGAGTGGTATTCGGATGTAGGCGCGATTTTCATCCGAACGCAGAATATAAAAACTGACAGACTTGTACTTGACGATGTCGCTTTTGTTAGCCTGCCTGACTCTGCTGAGGGAATGCGTACGCAGGTGCAGAGGGACGATATCTTGATAACAATCACGGGGGCCAATGTCACGAAAGCCGCGCGCATTGAGACAGAACTGTCCGCCGCATATGTAAGCCAACACATCGCGCTTACTCGCCCACACTGGTCTGCGATGTCGCGATGGCTACACCTGTGTTTTGTTTCTCATGGCTCGGCACGTGGAACCCTTGAACGCCTGGCCTATGGGGCTAAGCCTGGCCTGAATCTGAACAATATTCGTGACTTGGAGTTACCTATCCCGCCCCTCGCCGAACAACACCGCATCGTCGCCAAGGTCGATGAACTGATGGCCGTCTGCGACGCCCTCGCTGCCCGGCTCACCGCCGCCCGCGAACTCAGCGCGAAGCTCGTAGCTGCCGTCGCCGAAGCGGCAGTTATTTAGCGTGATTCTGTCAGGAGAAAAATGATAGTCGGCGTGAGGCTACCCACCAAGCGCATTAGCAGCGCCAGCCGTTCCAGCGTCAACCCGATTTCGGTGTGACCAGCGTGAATTACGACTTTGCCGAATTGCTGACACGTGCTGAAATGCCCCGATGAATGATCGCCTTGATCTTCTGAAACGCCAGCGGCAACGTAAGAATGCAACGCAATCTTTACCGGAGAACACCATGCTTGCTGTCGGCAAAATTACCGCCAAAGGGCAAACCACCATCCCGCAGGACGTGCGGGCCGCGTTGCATGTTTCGGCCGGCGACTTCATTGCCTGGGAAGTCGGCGCTGACGGCACGGCCACCGTGCGCCGTGTGCAACCGCTGGACATTGAATACCTGCGCGCCGTCGAAGGCACGCTCTCCGAATGGGCTGGCAGCGCCGACGAGGAAGCTTACTGTGGCATTTGAGCGCGTCGCAAGCTGAAGCAAATCGATGCTGCTGGCACTCTGGACAGTTTGAGAGTGCCGCCAGGTGATCGGCTGGAGCTGCTGAAGAAAGAACGCGCTGGTCAGCGGAGTATTCGCATCAATGAGCAGTGGCGCATTTGTTTTCGTTGGGCCGATGGCGATGCAACGGATGTCGAGATTCCCGTACCAGCTTTCATATCCCCCTTGAGCTTCTCTAATAATGTGTATCATACACATATGACGAGCGCTGACCTGATACGCGAATTGAGCTTGGCCGGATGGCAACTAGACCGTGTGCGGGGTTCGCACCATGTTTTCAAGCACGCCAAGATGATCGGTATCGTTGTCGTTCCGCACCCAAGGAAGGACCTTGGGACGGGCTTGGTTAAGGCGATTAGGCGGCAAGCTGGAATCATTGAGAGGTAACACGATGCGCTATCCCGTTGCGATTGAACCCGGAACAAACACCGAAGCCTTTGGCGTCGTGGTCCCCGATCTACCTGGCTGCTTTTCGGCCGGCGACACATTGGACGAGGCGATGGTAAATGCCGAGGAAGCAATTGAGGCATGGATCGAAGCGGCTCTCGATGCCGGGCAGGACGTCCCGAGGCCGTCCGATCTGGATGCCTTGCGCAAGACTCACAAGGCTTATAAGAGCTGGATATGGGGGGTGGTGAAAGTTGATCCTGCCGTGCTCGACAATAATCTTGAGCGCGTGAATATCAGCATTCCCCGCCGAGTGTTGCACCGGCTTGATGCCCACGCCAAGGCGGCGGGGGAAACCCGGTCTGGATTCATCGCCCGGATGGCGATCGAACGATGAATTACCCGCCCCGGCCGGGATCGCCGGGAAAGCGGCGGGCATGGTGTCTAACCACCAAACCCGCCTCACCACAACGTGAAAAGGAGCTTCACATCATGGCTAAAGTCAATACTATCAGCAACCTTCTCCGTTGATCGACGCGGAATCACCGGAGAGCACGCATAGCAATGTGCGCGCAGTATTGTCGGGACTGCAATCGCTGCTGAATGGCATCGAATACGACGAGGGCGGCGGGTCAATACCAAGGGGAAAGAGGCCTTTGGTATCGCGTCAATTTTCCATCATAAGGTTTAAACCACCTGTGGTTGTTTAGTCGCCGCGATGCGCTACCTGAGCCGGCAGGCTGTCACCGATCGCTGCATTAGTGGCTTGACAAGCGCATTGTCAGGGGTAGTATAGATATACATTGACGTATATCAAAAAGAGGGCACGATGAATATTCAAATCGCAAAGTGGGGCAACAGCCTGGCACTGCGCATTCCTGCCGAGGTGGTCCGCAGCATCGGCATCAAGGAAGGCGACCGCATGGCAGCCAGTCTGACAGTGGATGGTGGTCTGACCATTCGTCCGGCAAACTGGGACCGTAAAGCCTTCTCCAATGAATTGAAGGCAACCCGCGAAGCGATGCCCCAAGGAACGTCCGTCATTGACGAAGTGCGGCGCGGGGGGCGGTACTGATGGTCTACGTCGACACCAGTGTCCTGGTGGCCCTGCACCTGAACGAAGCTCGCAGCGCCGATGTCGCGCTGTGGTACAGCAAATGCACCGATGAACTGGTGTCGGCTGCCTGGTGCGTTACGGAGTTCGCCAGCGCCTTGGGCATCAAGCAGCGCACTGGCCAGATTTCCGAATTCGTCGCCCAGGCCGCGTGGCAGCAGTTCGAGCGCCTGTGTGCCAACGATCTGCAGTTGCTGCCCGTCGAACCGACGACCTTTCACAGTGCGGCCGTTCTGACGCTGGACGCTCAGACGGGCCTCAGGGCCGGCGATGCGTTGCACCTGGCCAAGGCAATCGAGGTCAAGGCGAAGAGCATGGCAACGCTGGATGACGTCCTGGCGAAGAATGCCAAGCGAGTGAAACTCAGATTGACGCTGGCCGCATGATTTTCACCGCCGCCTGACGGTAATCGACCAGCTTTGCGGATGGGCAGAGAAGGATACGCGCTCGATTTACACCCACCTGAATGTCGATACTCTGAGGCTGTGGGCAGAGAAGATTGACCGTGTTCTTGCACAGTCTGCTACACAGGCAGATTACAAGTTAATGGGTGCTATCTCTGTAAGCAAGTCCTGACGGGCGCGGCAGGAGGGGCTCGAACCCCCGACCTACGGCTTAGAAGGCCGTTGCTCTATCCAGCTGAGCTACTGCCGCATTGGACTGGGAAAGGCAACCGCCTCCGACGTTTTGCTCCAAACACAAGTACCTTGCACGGCGAGCCCGTATTCGAAGAGGATGCATTTTAGCGGCGCTGCTGGAGAGGGTCAATTGTCAGCTTTGTCGATAGAGCAGCGGCGCACGGGCAAGGAGCGATTGTTCAAAGCAATGACCTCACTTCGGCGTTTCCCGATGGGCCAAGGGGAGGCGGAATGCCATTGTGCTTTGTGCTGACTCCGATGAACTGGAATGGCGAGCGGTCATCATTTTCTCCGCTCGATTAACCAGAATATGCCGCATAAACCAGCCAGCGACAGATAGCCGACTGCCAGCCAGAGTGCTGCAGGTGCGGCCGACCACGGAAAGAACAGGCGGCCATCAGCAAATGGCGAATGGATAACCCCGCAGCTACTCAGACCGGCCCCTACCAGTGCCGCCACGGCGGCGCGCCCCAGGCGACCGTCGATCACCCAGATCAGCCAGCTCATCCACAGCATTGAGGTGACGATGAAGCCGTTGCCGAGCATGGTCAGTGCCATCAGGCTGCGCCGGGTTTCTTCGGGTAATTGCGCCACGACGATGCCGGCGGCGCCCATGAAACTGCCGAGTTGTATCGTTACCAGGTTGGCCAGTGCCGGGATCAGCGCCAGGCCCCAGGCGCTGCTGTGGCGGGCGTCGGTGGCGCGCAAGGATTGGCCGGCCATCTCGAGCCCGACGAAAACGAGTACCGGCACGACAATGGATTCGGGCAGAAAGCCGATCAGCGTGCCGAGCCAACCGGAGGCAGCGCCAAGGCCGATGAACAATCCGGTGGCCACGGTATAGCCGGCGCGACAGCCCATGTCCTTGTAGGCCGGGTGTCCGATGTAAGGTGTGTTTTGCACGACACCGCCGCATAGTCCGGCGAATAGCGTGGCGATGGCCTCGACGAGCAGAATGGAACGGGTGGTATAGCGATCACCGGCGACGGCCGCGGATTCGGTATTGTCGATGCCACCGATGACCGTCGCCAGGGCCACGGGAATCGCCAGGGGAACGTATTGCCAGGCGAGCGCAAGTCCGTCGAGGAAGCCGAGCGTCGGCCATGGCGGTACCGTATCGGAGGTCATTCCCGCGGTTGGCAGAGGTGGCGGCCGATAGCCAAACGCCATGGCGCAGCGATAGGCGGCGTAGCCGAGCAGCAGGGCACCGATCACCGCCGGAAAACGGAACGGCAGTCGCCGCCCGCCGATCAGTGTAATCAGCACCACGCCAAGGGCGACAAAGCCGCCCACCGGCTCAGCGATCAGCTTGGTGAAGGGGAAGAACATGATCAGGGCAATGGCCACTGCGCCCAAAGCGCCGAGCAGCGCCGCCTTCGGCAGCGCCCGGCGGATTGCCTCGCCGCAGAATGCGGCGGCCAATTTGCCGGCGCCCATGATCACCAGCACGGCCATGCCTACCGTCCAGGATTGTTCGGCATTGCCGGTGGCGACGTAAGCCGGGCCAACCACGCCAAAGCTGAGCGCGAACATCGATGGCGTGTCGATGCCCAGCGGCATTGCGCAAACATCCTGACGCTCCTCGCGCTGCGCCAGGCGGAAGGCCAGCCAGCTGTACAAAAGGTCACCGAGCAGCACGCCTGCCGCCGTGCCCGGGACCATGCGTCCCAGCACGATGGCGGGTGGCAGGTGAAAAACGCCGATCAATATCCCGGACATTCCCACCAGCAACGCAATATTGTCGATGGCGAGGGCGAAGAAGCCGTTGATGTCACCGCGGGCGAACCAACGGTAGCGGAATTCTGTTTGGGTTGTCATTGGTTTTGCGCAGGTCTGTCCTGAAGCAGATAAGAAAAGATTTTCGGTATTAGCGACGAAGTTCAGCGACCAAACATTTCGGAATAGTGGTCATTCCGGTGGAGGCCGAACTCCATCTTCTGAACTGCTGTTTCTGGATTCCGGCCTGCGCCGGAACGACGAGATGTTGCTCGTGGGCTTGTCTGGTGGCCTTCTTCAAGGCAGTTGTCCAGCGATAGCTGAGCCATCAGATACGCGCGTCATCAATTGCTGCCGCCCATGATCGACCCGGGCCGGCTTCTTTCTTCCAACTCACGGCGCTTGACGCAAAATGGGTGGGATGACCATTCGGCGGTATTGCAGGCACGCGATTCGCAAAGTCCGCGAGTAACGAAGTTACTCTTGTCGGCGCATAACTCTTCAGGTGAGCGCGGCCTTGCTGGAGTCACCGGTGCTTCAATGGCTTTAGGCTCGACCTGAGGCGCTGCGGCGATTGGTTCGGGCGGATCCGGCGCCTCGACGGGGCTGTCATCTTTTATCTTCGCTTTGGCTGCATTCTTGCGAACGGAAGCAACATCAGTTGTTGCCGCTGGTTTCGCTGTTGCTGCCGACTGCGCGGGCGCCGTTGCCAGGGACTCGGCAAGGGGCGAAGCGTTCGTCACCGGTGACTGCCGGTCTGCCTGCCGGGCCTTGGCGGCCTGCAAACGTTGTGCTCCCTGATCTGCGACAGCCATGTATTCAACGGTCAGCCATGCGGCTACCGGCAACGAAACTGCCAAGAGAATCAATATAAAACGTTTATCGCGCATTACCCATTCTGAATGAATTTTTCTATTGCGATACCGGCATAATACCGCAGCATATTTGGCTACCCATAATCGCGGCGATGCGCCTGGACTCGCTTGAAGACGGGCAAATCTGTTATTTCTACGTGGCAGGCTCGGGAAGTGTCCAGTGCATGCTGAGCCAATAACGGCTATGCCAGCCGCAGAAAAAAGCCGACCTCAGGGTCGGCTAATGGTTCTAGCAAAAAACAAAACCGGCAACGGGGTTGGCCCGTGCCGGTCGTGTCTTGACTGCTATTACTTGGCCTGGAACGGATGTGCTGCACTGCCCTTCTTGGCAACAACTTCGGCGGCACGAGGTTCGCCGTTGACAGCACGCTTGAGTGCTTCGCGCGTGGCACGGTAGTTGTAATCCTGTATCTTCGCGTCGTCTTCGGCAAGCCAATGGATGAAAACGCCA
>CAISUK010000137.1 GCA_903888645.1 uncultured Pseudomonadota bacterium
ACAGCCCAGCGGCCTTTCTTGTCGCCTTTCAGCGGGTGTAGCGCCATGCCGGGTATATCCATATCTTCGGGGCACTCCGCCGCGTCCAACAAGTCGAGAATCCGGCCGATGCGCGCTACGTGGGCCGCTTGCAATCCCTTGGCCTCGCTACGCTCGAAATAGCGCCCTAGTCCCTTGTGTCGAAAGCTGCGAATCATGGCGCAAGTGTAATGCCATCCATTACAGCATGCAATGCCCCATTTCCTTTCTTCGTCGCGCGTTTTGGGGTTGCGGCAGGCTTGTCTTTGCGCGGCTTTTTCGCCTTGGCGGGTGCAGGCGTGCGGGCCGCCGTCGGGGCGTTCGCCTGGTCGGCTGCATAGGCGTTCGCCACTTCCTCGGCAAAGCGCGCGGTGATTTCCTGTCGGGCGGAGCGGATCAGGTATTCGACCAGCTCGCAGGCGGCGACGCCGGAATCTTGTTTGGCCTCAATCAACGTCGGGCCGCGATTGCTTGCCAGGTCGGCGCAAAAATCGCCGGCCAGATTGACGCGCAACAGGTCGACAACGGCCTCAGCACGGGCAAGGGTGTCTAGTAAATTCATGCTTCCCCCAAGGGTGCGAAAAACGTTGCTTGATCGGCGCGGCCGGGACACGGAAAACGGCCGAAAACTTGGCTCGATATCGGCGAAGCGCCGAAAACACGCGACGCCCTGCGACTTCCTGCGGATCCTTGTCCCGGCGTGTCCCGGTGCTGTCCCAGTGACGAACGCATAACGGGACGGAGAAAAAGGCTTAACCATGCGGGTTTCGGCGATTTGTCCCGGTTGTCCCGGTTGTCCCGGTCGATTTTCAGGGGGTAGGATGTTTCCGGGGTGTCGGTGCTGGGTTGCAGAAGTGGAAATGTAGACGAGTAGACAGTCAATGACATATAAATAGATTGATTCATACATCATGCCCTTTTCTTGGCTTTCCCGATGTGCACAATCTTGTTCTCGTTGCCCGACTCAAACTCCGCCAGCAAGGCGGCCCACTTGTTCAGCGCGTCCTTGCGTTCCTCGAAATAGTCATGGCGGTTGTATATCCCTTCCACACCCTTGACCTTGTGATTCAGGCAACGCTCGGCGATGTAGGGCGCAACCCCCAGGGCCTCCAGGTGCGTGCGTGCCGTACGGCGGAAGTCGTGTGGCGAGAAGGGCTCGAAATTCCCCATCATCGGCCGCACGCACTTGGACAACGCGGCGTTGATCGTATTCAGGTCGATATGCGGCACCATCCGTGCCTGCATCTTGCGTGCTGGCAGTAGCCAGGCGGAGCCGTTGCCAATGTCAATCAACGCCCGTAGCGCCGTGATCGCCGATGACGACAGCGGAATATCAATGGCTTCGCTGGTCTTGGTCCGTTCGGCTGGCAGGTGCCAGACCGCGGCATCAAGGTCGAACTCTTCGACACGCGCACCGATCAGCTCACCCTTGCGTACCGCAAGCAACAGCAGAAGCTTGACGGTCATGGTGTTCTGTACATTCCATCCCTTCGCCTTGCGCATCGCTCCGAAGAGGTTAACCAGCTCGGCACGGGTTAGCCAGCGCGTGCGGGTATCTTCCTTGCCGCCAGCGTCCGCCAGGTCGAAGGCTGCGGCCGGGTTGTGGGTCGTCATCTCCCTCTTGATGGCGTAGTCGAACATCCGCCGCACCCAGCGTAGAACGTCGTTTGCCATCGTCGGCGCGCCCCTGGCAACGATGACCTTGAGCATGGCGTCAATGTGTGTCGGCTTGACGTCGCCGATGGCCAGCTTGCCAATATTTGGCTTGATATCGTTGTCGATCCGCGATCGCACGATACTGGGGTGTTTCCAGCGGCCCAAGATGCGGGCCCCGAAATATTCGTCCGCGAGCTGGCCTACCGTGACAAGGGCGCGGCCGGCCTCAATCTTGGCGACGGCATCAGCCTTGCGCTGTTTCTTGTCGCCGGCAACATCGCTACCCAGCGCCACCATTGCCGCCTGCCTCTTGGCTTCCTTGCGGGCGTCCGCCAGGGATAGGACTGCGTAGCTTCCCAAATTCATGACGCGCTGCGCGCCGCCGATCCGGTAGCGAAAGCGCCAAGATGGTGTTGCATCGCCAGGACGGAAGCGCAGGTAAAGGCCATCGCCATCGCTGCGCCCTTCGAATCGCTCGCCGGCCCGAATCCATGCCCGTATTTCAATGTCCGTCAGCTTGCCCATGTCGCGCCCCTCGTGTGTACCCAGATTCGCGGCCGTGTACCCAGCTGGGTACACGTTTGGGTACACGCCAATTATGCGATGTCCGGCGACGTTGTGCAACGTCACGCAACAAAAAAGCCGCGTGGTTAGCGGCTTTTCTGTGGTTTATGCGACGTCCCGCGACGTCATGAAACATCATTCCAGGTTTTGCACCTGCTCGCGCATTTGCTCGATGATCAATTTAAGGTCGAGCGCGATACCGGTGACTTCGCCAGAAACAGACTTTGACGCCAGGGTATTGGCTTCGCGGTTAAGCTCCTGCATCAGGAAATCGAGCCGCTTGCCGACCGCGCCACCCTTGTTGACGACCCGTTCGACCTCGTCGAAATGTGTGCTCAGGCGCGTCAACTCCTCGGCGACATCGATACGGTTGGCGAAGACGCCAATCTCCTGACGGATGCGCTCTTCGTCGAGGCTCGCCACCGCCTCACGCAGCTTGGCGGCGAGGCGGTCCTGGTAATCCGCCACAGCCTTTGGCAATAGCGGAGTCACCTGATTGACCAGCGCCCGCATGGCCGCCACGCGATCCAGCAGCATCGTCGCCAGCTTGGCTCCTTCGCGGGCGCGTGTCGCAGTGAAATCGTCGATTGCCGATGCGGCCAGTGCCAGGCATGCGCGCTGCAGTTCTTCGGCATCGATGGTCTCGTCGCCGAGAACGCCGGGCCAGCGCAGTATTTCCGCTACCGACAGCGGCGCAGCCGTGTCGAGAACGGCGCGCACGGCACCCTGAAGTTTGGCCAGCTGGGCGAGCATTACCGCATTTGCGGCTAGCTCTCGAGGTGCGGTCGTCAGCGGCAGAAGGTGCGCGCGACATTCGATCTTGCCGCGCTGCAGGCGGCTCGACAACAATTCGCGGAGCGGCATTTCGCATTGACGGAGATCGTCGCCAATGCGAAACCCGAGGTCGAGGAAACGGGCGTTGACGCCTTTCAGTTCGATATGCAGGGCGGCATTGCCCAAGTCTCGCGAGCGCGCCGCGAAGCCGGTCATACTCTGGATCATGGGGATCGATTCTTTGGATGGCGGGTTGAAAAGCGCCGGAAAGCGCTTGCTTCGGCTTTACAGCGTGACAGCTAACAAGGAAAATCCGTCGTTATCTTAGCGCCGCCGCCATGCCGCCACAACAGAACAATCAACCGCTACCACCCGGATTCCAGCTGGACCGCTACCGAATCGAGCGTCAGCTGTCGCTGGGAGGTTTCTCTATCGTCTATCTTGCGTATGACGAGGACGAGTCGCCGGTGGCGATCAAGGAATATCTACCCAACTCGCTCGCGCTGCGGGTTGCCGGCAACATCATGCCGACTATTTCCGATGAGCACATGCCGGCATTTCGCTATGGCATGAAATGTTTTTTCGAGGAAGGTCGCGCATTGGCGCGCCTCAATCACCCCAACGTTATCAAGGTCTTGAATTTTTTCCGCGCCAACGAAACCGTTTACATGGTCATGCAATACGAGCGCGGCCGCACCCTTCAGGAACACATCCAGAAACACAAGGGCGAACTGCGCGAAAGCTTCATCCGAGCCGTGTTTACGCGATTGCTCAACGGTTTGCGCGAGGTGCACACGCACAAGTTGCTGCATCTGGATATCAAGCCATCGAATATTTATCTGCGCAACGACGGCACGCCGGTATTGCTTGATTTCGGCGCGGCGCGGCAGACCTTGTCTTCCGACCAACCGATGCTCAAACCCATGTATACGCCAGGCTTTGCTTCGCCCGAGCAGTACCGGAGCCGCGACCGGCTTGGCCCCTGGAGCGACATGTATTCGATTGGTGCAAGCATGTATGCGGCCCTCTCAGGTGCCGCGCCGCAAGCCGCGGACGGGCGTCTCGAGCGCGACAATCTGGTTCCCGCGGTCAAACGCTGGGCCGGCAAATATTCCGACCATCTGCTGGAGACGGTCGATTGGTGCATGAAGATCGAGTATGCCGAACGGCCCCAAAGCGTTTTTGTGCTGCAACGGGCGCTCGCCCAGAAACATGCCGTCAGCGCTGACGCTGAAGCGGCGTCGGAGGGCTGGCTGGGTTCGCTGCGCGAGCGCCTGCGGGGGATGATCAGCAAATGAGATTCAGCGTCTACCAGGAAAGCCGTATCGGCGGCCGCAAGTCGAACCAGGACCGCGTTGCGCACTGTTACTCGCGCGACGCTCTGCTCGTGGTCATCGCGGATGGAATGGGTGGCCATCTGCATGGCGAAATCGCCGCGCAGATCGCCGTAGAGTATATTACCGAGGCATTTCAGCGCGAGGGTCGCCCCAAGCTGCCCGATCCGCTCCTGTTTCTGTCACGGGCATTGACCAATGCCCATCACGCCATTCTCGATTACGCGCTCGACCGTGGCTTGCCGGAAGCGCCCCGCACCACCTGCGTAGCCTGCGTCGTTCAGGACAACGTCGCCTACTGGGCGCATGCCGGCGATTCGCGGCTTTACCTGATTCGTCAGGGTGGTCTGCTGGTACGAACCCGTGACCATTCGCGGGTGCAAATGCTCATCGAGCAGGGTGCTATCAGCGAGGCGCAGGCAGCAGTCCATCCATCGCGCAATCGGGTTTTCAGTTGTCTGGGTGGCAATCATTCGCCGCAGATCGATTACTCGCGCAAGACACCGCTGAAAGCCGGCGACATCATTGCCCTGTGCACCGATGGTGTCTGGTCGCCGCTCGCCAATGGCGCTTTCATTAGCATTCTTGCCGAGAACCCCGTGGCCGCGGCGGTTCCGGAAATACTCGCTCAGGCAGGCAAGCTGGCGGGCAGCAGTGCCGACAACATGACACTCATCGCGCTCATGTGGGAAGACACCTACGTGGGCGAAGTGTCAGCCAGCATTGAAACGCAGACCATGCCGATCGACACATTCACCACCCAACTCGAGAAGTTCGGCAAAGGCCTCAGTCCGGCGCAGATGGCTGAACTCAGCGAGGTTGATATCGAAGACGCGATCGAAGAGATCCGCACGGCAATCCAGAAATACTCTAAACAGGACACACCATGAGACCGAGCGGACGGCAACCGGATCAATTGCGCGACGTGCGCATCACCCGCCATTACACGCGGCATGCCGAAGGCAGCGTTCTCGTTGAGTTTGGCGATACCCGAGTGCTGTGTACTGCCAGCGTCGAAAACAGCGTGCCTTCTTTCCTGCGTGGCAAGGGCCAGGGTTGGATCACGGCCGAATACGGGATGCTGCCGCGTGCCACCCATACCCGCACGGCGCGCGAGGCCGCCAAGGGCAAGCAGAGCGGCCGCACCCAGGAGATCCAGCGTCTGATCGGCCGGTCGCTGCGCGCCATCGCCGATCTGGCGCTCCTCGGCGAGCGCCAGATCACATTGGATTGCGACGTGCTGCAGGCCGACGGTGGTACCCGCACGGCATCGATCACCGGCGCCTGCGTCGCTCTCCACGATGCTGTCGGGAGGTTGCTGCAAGCCGGCAAAATCGAGCAAAACCCGTTGCGCGATTTCGTTGCGGCCATCTCGGTGGGCATATTCGAAGGGACGGCCGTGCTCGATCTCGATTACCCGGAGGATTCCGGTTGCGATACCGACATGAACGTGGTGATGACGGGTAGCGGCGGCATCATCGAGGTGCAGGGCACGGCAGAAGGCGCGCCGTTCTCGCGCAGCGAACTGGACGATCTGCTGGCGCTGGCCGACCGCGGCATTGCCGAACTGGTGGCGTTGCAACGGGCTGCCCTGGCCACGCCATGAAACGCATCGTCCTCGCCAGCAACAATGCCGGCAAGCTGCGCGAGTTTTCCGAAATGCTCGGTCGTCGCGACCTGGAATTGCTGGCGCAATCGGCTTTCAATATTCCCGAGGCCGAAGAACCACACGGTACTTTCGTCGAAAATGCCTTGGCCAAGGCGCGCCATGCCGCCCGGCTGACCGGCTTGCCGGCGCTGGCCGACGATTCTGGATTGTGCGTCGCCGCCCTCGGCGGTGAGCCCGGCGTCCATTCGGCGCGCTATGCCGGCGAACCGAAATCGGACCGGCGCAACAACGAGAAGTTGGTTGCCGCGCTGGCCGGGCAAAGCGACCGCCGCGCCCACTATGTTGCTGTCCTGGTACTGGTGCGGCACGCCGACGATCCGCAACCCGTCATCACCGAAGGCGAATGGCAGGGCGAAATCGTCGATACCGCTCGCGGCGATGGCGGTTTTGGTTACGACGCCCATTTTCTGTTGCCTGACCTTGGCCTGACTGCGGCGCAACTTCCCGCAGCGGAAAAACATAGTCGCTCGCATCGCGGCATCGCCTTGCACCACCTGGTCGAACGCCTCGACATCGCACTGCTGTGAAACGCGTTATCCCGGTGGCGGTGGCAAGATCCGCTGCTACTGGTGCCAGCCTTCCTGCATCGCAACTGTCGTCACCGCCGCCGCTCTCGCTTTACGTTCATTTCCCTTGGTGCGTACGCAAATGTCCTTATTGCGACTTCAACTCGCATGAGCCGCGCGGCGCGATTCCCGAGGCCGACTATATCGGCGCGCTGATCGGCGATCTCGAAGCCGCGTTGCCGCGGGTGTGGGGCCGCCGCGTGCTTTCCGTGTTCATCGGCGGCGGCACGCCGAGCCTGATTTCGGTAGCAGGTCTCGACACCCTGCTGACGGCGTTGCGCATGCGCCTGCAAATCGCCGCCGATGCCGAGATTACGCTGGAGGCGAATCCCGGCACTGTCGAGGCCGAAAAGTTCGCCGGCTTCCGCGCTGCCGGCGTCAATCGAATCTCGCTGGGCGTTCAGAGCTTTTCGGACCGGCACCTTACCGCGCTCGGCCGTATCCATTCCGCCGACGAGGCGAGGCGGGCGGCTGAGTTGGCGCTGCGCCACTTCGACAACGTCAACTTCGACCTCATGTACGCGCTGCCCGAACAGGCGCTGGATCAGGCGCGGCGCGACATCGAAACCGCCATCGCCTTTGGCCCGACGCATCTGTCCGCCTACCACCTGACACTCGAACCGAATACGCCTTTCCATCACGCGCCGCCGCCGCTGCCCGACGACGATCTCGCCGCCGACATGCAGGAAATGGTCGAGGCGACCTTAGCCTCCGCCGGTTTCGAGCACTACGAGACTTCGGCCTTCGCCAGGCCCGGTCGCCGCTGCCAGCACAATCTCAACTACTGGAATTTCGGCGATTACCTGGGTATCGGCGCCGGCGCTCACGGCAAACTCTCCCCGCATACCGGCATCGTCCGCGAGATGCGCCACAAGCATCCGCAGGCTTATCTGCAGGCCGCCGCCGGAAGCGATTTTGTCCAGGAGCGGCGCGTGGTGAGCGCCGCCGAACTGCCCTTCGAGTTCATGATGAACGGATTGCGGCTGATCGACGGCGTGCCGACGGCGCTATATGCCGAACGCACCGGCCTGCAACTATCGGCGCTGCAAGCGCCGTTGCTCGCCGCCCAGCGCGAAGGACTGCTCGAAGTTACCACCGAGCGAATCGCGCCGACGCCTCAAGGACAACGCTTTCTCAACCGGCTACTGGGGATGTTCCTGGCGTAATTGCCACCACGGCGCCAGAGAAAATTAATGTCCCAAACGCCGTGGCCGAGACGAAGCCGGCGGCTCTTGAATTTGGTTTGCGTGCGGTAGTCGGGGCGACGAGCAAACCCAAGCGCATGCACAATCGTCGGGAGGGCCAAAGGTGCAACACGTGCCCCCTTGATGTTTTCCTGGCCATTCGGCTTGACTGGAATTGGCCTGTGCCTGGACCCTTTGTTTCTCAATCATGACTTTGTTGCGTATTTGGCCACGTCCATTTTTTCGGCAGGAATTGCCTCGCCGGTTTGCCTTTCTCAGATACCGTTACGATCATGACCGACTCCTGATTTTGTCTAGCCTCGCCAAACGCTATCATTTGGCGCAATTCCCGTTTGAATGCCTTGCCAAGGCCGGGAAAAATCGCGGCATAGTAATCGGCGGTTTCGCGAATCTCTTCCCGCGCAACCGCAATTTCCGCTCAATCGGGTGATCAAGTGCTGGACCGAAGGCGTTCAGCGCATGAAAGTCGGCGGCAAGGCAAAGCTCACCTGCCCGCCAGCCATCGCCTACGGAGCACAGGTCGCGGGTGGCGTCATTCCGCCCAACGCCACGCTGAATTTCGAGATCGAATTGCTGGCCATTGTTGGCAAATAACCGTTAATGCATTGCCGGTGATCAGGCCTGCTACATGCTGCGGCGATATTGCCCGCCCACTTCATACAGTGCGTTGCTGATCTGGCCCAGCGAGCAGTAACGCACGGCATCGACCAGCACGTCAAAGACATTGCTATTGTCGATCACCGCCCGCTGTAACTTGGCTAGCCAGAGTGGCGACTGCTCGCTGTTGCGGGTCTGAAAATCGCGCAGACGCTTGAGCTGGCTCTGTTTCTCATCTTCGGTCGAACGAGCCAGTTCAATCTCCTGCGGCGCGCCGTCATTGTGCGGATTGAGAAAGGTATTCACGCCGATTATCGGATAGGATCCGTCGTGCTTGCGGTGCTCGTAGAGTAGCGATTCCTCCTGGATCTTGCCGCGCTGGTAACCGGTTTCCATGGCGCCGAGCACACCGCCGCGAGCGGCAATGGCTTCGAATTCCTTGAGCACAGCTTCTTCGACCAGATCGGTCATTTCGTCGATGACGAAGGCGCCCTGGTTGGGATTCTCGTTTTTCGCCAGACCCCACTCGCGGTTGATCACTAGCTGGATGGCGATGGCCCGGCGTACCGATTCCTCGCTTGGCGTGGTGATGGCCTCGTCATAGGCGTTGGTGTGCAAACTATTGCAGTTGTCGTAGATGGCGATCAGTGCCTGCAGCGTGGTACGGATGTCGTTGAAGGCCATCTCTTGCGCATGCAGGCTGCGGCCGCTGGTCTGGATGTGGTACTTGAGCTTCTGGCTACGCTCGTTGGCGCCGTATTTGTTCTTCATCGCCACCGCCCAGATGCGCCGGGCGACGCGGCCGATCACCGTGTATTCGGGATCCATGCCGTTGCTGAAGAAGAAGGATAAGTTGGGCGCAAAATCGTCGATGTCCATGCCCCTGGCCAAATAGGCTTCGACGTAGGTAAAACCGTTGGCGAGGGTGAAGGCGAGTTGGCTGATCGGGTTCGCCCCAGCTTCGGCGATGTGGTAGCCGGAGATCGAAACCGAGTAGAAGTTCCGCACGTCGTGATGGACGAAGTATTCCTGAATATCGCCCATCATCTTCAGGGCGAACTCGGTGCTGAATATGCAGGTGTTCTGGCCCTGGTCTTCCTTGAGGATATCGGCCTGCACCGTGCCGCGGACATTGGCCAGCGTCCATTCGCGAAGCTTCTCGACTTCGTCCTCGGTCGGGCTGCGTCCATTGTCGGCCGCAAATTTTTCCAATTGCTGCTCGATGGCGGTATTGAAGAACATCGCCAGGATCATGGGTGCCGGGCCGTTGATGGTCATCGAGACCGAGGTGGTCGGGCTGCACAGGTCGAAGCCGGAGTAGAGCACCTTCAGATCGTCGAGCGTGGCGATAGAAACGCCGGAGTTCCCGATTTTGCCGTAGATGTCGGGACGCTCGTCGGGATCGCACCCATAGAGCGTAACGGAATCGAAGGCGGTGGATAGGCGCTTGGCCGGCATGCCTTCGGAAACGCGCTTGAAGCGACGATTGGTGCGGAAGGCATCGCCCTCGCCGGCAAACATGCGGGTTGGATCCTCATTCTCGCGTTTGAAGGCGAACACGCCGGCAGTGAAGGGGAAAGAGCCGGGAACGTTCTCCTTCATCAGGAAGCGCAGGATCTCGCCTTCGTCTTCGAACCTGGGTAGCACCACCTTGCGGATCCTGGTGCCGGAAAGCGATTCGGAAGTGAGGCTGGTGCGGATTTCCTTGTCGCGAATTTTGACGACGTATTCGTCGCCGGCATAGGCGTCGACCATGGCCGGCCACTGCTCGAGCAGTTTGCGTGCGCGGGAGTCGAGTTGCTCGCTCTTCCAGGCGATCAGGTCGTCGAAGTCTTTCGCCTCTTTGCCACAACCGGCGAAGATGGCGCGAGAAATCCGCAGCGATTGCCGTTCCCGCGCGAGGGTCGCCTGTTCGCTAGTGTGCTGGTGATAGGCGCGAACGGTCTCGGCGATTTCGGCCAGGTAACGCGTCCGCTCGCTGGGGACGATGGCGCGCTGGGCCGAAGATTGTTTGACGGCGACCCGGGGCAGCTTGCCGGCCTGGACCTTCAGCCCGCGTTCGTCCAGTTTGGCGAGCAGCGCCTGATATAGCGCGGTCACCCCATCGTCGTTGAAGCGGGCGGCCATGGTACCGAACACTGGCATGTCCTCGGGCGACTGATCGAACAATTCATGGTTGCGCTGCACCTGCTTGCGGACGTCGCGCAGGGCGTCTTCACTGCCGCGCCGATCGAACTTGTTGATGGCGACACAGTCGGCGAAGTCGAGCATGTCGATCTTTTCCAGCTGGCTGGCGGCACCGAACTCGGGCGTCATGACGTACAGCGATAGATCGACGTGCGGCACGATGGCCGCGTTGCCCTGACCGATGCCGGAAGTCTCGACGACCACCAAATCGAAGCCGGCCAGTTTGCAGGCGGCGATGACTTCGGGCAGCGATTTGGAAATTTCCGAGCCGGTGTCGCGGGTGGCCAGCGAGCGCATGAAAATGTTCGAATGGTTTATCGCATTCATGCGGATGCGATCGCCAAGCAGCGCCCCACCGGTTCGCTTCCGCGACGGGTCGACAGCGATCACGGCGATCTGCAGGCGATTGTCGAGGTCGATGCGGAAGCGGCGGATCAGTTCGTCGGTGAGCGAACTCTTGCCCGAACCACCGGTGCCGGTGATGCCGATGGTCGGTACCGTCTTCCGGGCGGCAGCTTCGCGCAGCGCCTTCTTCTGAGCTTCACTCCACGCCGCGTTTTCGAGCGCGGTGATGACCTGCGCGAGGTGACCTAACTGAAGTCGACGGTCGGCTGCGGCCAGCGCCTTCAGGTCATTGGCTGCCCGACTCGAGAAGTCGACATCGCAACGGGCCACCATGTCATTGATCATGCCCTGCAAGCCCATGCTGCGGCCATCTCCCACGGAGTAGATGTGGGCGACACCATAGCCTTGCAGTTCGCGAATCTCGGCGGGAACGATCACACCACCGCCACCGCCGAACACCTTGATATCGCTGCCACCCCGACTCTTGAGCAGGTCGATCATGTACTTGAAAAACTCGACATGGCCGCCCTGGTAGGAGGAAACGGCTATGCCCTGGACATCCTCGTCGAGAGCGGCGGTGACGATCTCCTCGACCGAGCGGTTATGGCCGAGATGG
The DNA here is from genome assembly GCA_903888645.1 of uncultured Pseudomonadota bacterium. Taxonomy (GTDB): domain Bacteria; phylum Pseudomonadota; class Gammaproteobacteria; order Burkholderiales; family Rhodocyclaceae; genus CAISUK01. The sequence continues at coordinate 11,532 of CAISUK010000137.1, forward strand.
ATGACTTCGACGCCGCTCGATTGCAGGATGCGCCGCATGATGTTGATCGAGGCGTCGTGGCCGTCGAACAGCGAAGCGGCGGTGACAAAGCGAATCTTGTTGCGGGGCTTGTAAGGCGTCTGGCGGATGGCTGCAGAGAAATCGGTCATGGCGACAGCCAGGCAGTTGGGGCGGGAGAATCTAGCTTACGACGAGGCCAACGTCAATTGCGCTGAACCGGCAGCGACGGCCACCAACCCGTTGTAGTGAGCCGGTTCGAGATTCTTTCCACGGCTGCTCAGGCAATTGCTCCTCGATTGCCTGCAGCGATTATCTCGCAGCAGTTTCGATTTCCTGCGCTTGTTGATCGAAGATCTCGCCGTTCCGATCGATGAAGCGAATCTTTATCGGCAAACCGTGGATATCCGGAGCGATCCAGACTTCGATGGTGTCGTTACCGCTTCGGGTTTTCAAGTGGATTGCCCGGTGTTGCTGATCGGCCAAAGAAACGACATCCTCGCCGATCAGTTCGAAGCGATATTTTTCCAGCTTGCGTCCCGTGGCAATGAGCATTTCAAGGCTACTGCCTCCCTCCGGTACGAGCTGGACCAGTTGGCAATACATGGAGAGCATATCTTGCGTATCGTCGTTGATAGGGTCTTCACGACCTGCATAGGTCACGACGCGCCGCGTCCAGTCGAAGCTTGCGGTATCGATGCCAGTCGCCCGTTCATGGCGAAATTCGTGTGGCCTCAGGCCATCGGCGGCGATGTCGCCTTCGCTGCTTTGGACGACCCGCACCTTCTTGAACAGTGCGACGAGACCGGTTGTTTCAGTGATGCTTTGCATCTTGTAGGTCAGTCCATCATGCTCCCATGTGTAAATGGACTGACCGATCATGAAGCCACCGTTGCCGCGCGAGATTGCATAGCGCACGCGACCCTTTTCCGGCAGGGCGATGCTGGCGCGATGCGTTGCTGGCGCTGACGCCGGAGGAATATCGGCGGCTTTGTTTTCTGTTTGCGTTCCTTCGACGGAGGTTACGCTTGGGTCGACTGGCGCTTCAGCCAACGATGTACTCGGCGCAACCTCGGGGGGCGGTGAGACTAATTGTGGAGGTGGCAAGGGTGACTGTACGGCATGTTTTTTCGGCCTTTGTCGGGCTTTGGCATTCGTTGGTTGAGGCTGTTTCGGGCTGCTCAATACCGCGTCCATGACAAACGATGTCTCAGCCTCGTCGCCCTCGGGAAGCCC
>CAISUK010000138.1 GCA_903888645.1 uncultured Pseudomonadota bacterium
CTGCTCGATCCGGGCTAACTGCAGCAAGAGCTTACTTCCTGACTTCGCCGTTACCCAGAACGATCCACTTCTGCGAGGTCAGCCCTTCAAGCCCGACCGGGCCGCGAGCGTGGAACTTATCGGTAGAAATGCCGATCTCGGCACCGAGTCCATATTCGAAACCATCGGCAAAACGGGTCGAGGCATTGACCATCACCGAACTCGAATCCACCTCGCGCAGAAAACGCATGGCATTCGTATAGTTTTCGGTGACGATGGCCTCGGTGTGCGATGACGAATACTTGTTGATGTGGGCGATCGCCTCGTCCAGACCGGCTACGATCTTTACCGAAATGATCGCTGCGAGGTACTCGGTGAAGTAATCCTCTTCGGTAGCTTTCTTGGCTTGCGGCACCAGCTCGCACGTCTCGGCGCAGCCGCGGATTTCAATTCCTTTGTCCAGCAGCATCGCGGCTATCGCCGGCAGCTGGGTATGGGCGACGGCCCGTGCAACGAGTAAGGACTCCGCGGTATTGCAGGTGCCGAGCCGCTGTGTCTTGGCGTTCTCGACGATCCTCAGCGCCTTCAACATGTCAGCATCGGCATCGACATAGACATGGCAGTTGCCGTCGAGATGCTTGATCACCGGCACGCGCGCTTCCTTCGATATCCGCTCGATCAGCCCCTTGCCACCGCGCGGCACGATGACATCAACGAATTCTGGCATGGTAACCAATTGCCCGACGGCGGCGCGGTCGGTGGTTTCCACCACCTGCACGGCAGACTCCGGCAGGCCTGCGGCACGCAGCCCGGCACGGACGCAGGTAGCGATGGCCTGGTTCGATTGCAAGGCCTCCTTGCCGCCGCGCAATATGGCGGCATTGCCGGACTTCAAGCAAAGCGCCGCGGCATCGGCGGTCACATTGGGCCGCGCCTCGTAGATGATGCCGACCACGCCGATCGGCACGCGCATCTTGCCCACCTGGATGCCCGAGGGCCGGCGCTTCAGATCGGTGATTTCGCCGACCGGATCGGGTAACGCTGCAACTTGTTCGAGGCCTTGGGCCATCGATTCGACACCCTTCGCGTTCAGGGTCAGGCGGTCGATCATTGCCGCATCGAGACCGTCAGCGCGGGCTTGGTCGACGTCGCGGAGATTGGCGGCGATCAGCTCCTCGCGATCGGCGCGAATCGCCGCAGCCATCGCCAGCAAGGCGCGGTTCTTGGCATCGGTCGAGGCTGCCGCAGTGAGCCGCGAAGCAGTGCGGGCGGCCTGGCCAAGGGAAAGCATATAGTCTTCAACGGTCATCGCAGGGCTTCCAATCATCATGCAATTCTTCGGCCGGTAAACCGCAGCGCCAATTGCAGGAACTCGTCCCACAGGTCGCCGCGCCTCAACCCCTTGATCATGCGGTCGATTCGCGCCGCGTGCAAGAGGGCGACGAGCGCTGCGCCGCGCGGCAGTCTTTGCAGGGCGGCGCGATAGTTTCCCTGACGGCCGGAATGAATGCGTTGCGCCGAGAAAGCGCTCTCCAGGTTGGCGCCATGATCGACGGCGCTGCTCAATTGTGCCAATGTCCGTGCTTCGGTCGCCAATGCCCATAGGACCAGTGGCGGCGCAGCGTCTTCACCACGCAAGCCATCCAGCAGATGCGCGCAGCGTGCCGCATCGCCGCTCAGCACAGCGCTGCGCAATCCCTCGATATCGTAGCGCGCGACATGCAGCACGGCGTCCTCGATCTGCGTCTGAGTGAGTTCGCCCTGCGGATATAGCAGGCCGAGTTTCTGCAATTCCTGATGGGCAGCGAGCAGGTTGCCTTCGACGTGGCTGGCAATGAAATCGAGCGCCTCGCGCGGTGCAGACTGACTCTGCTTTTTTAGGCGTTGCGCCAGCCAGGCGGGTAATTGAGAGAGGCCCGGTGCGATCAGTTCGATCATATTCCCGGTATTGGCGAGTGCCACGAACCAAGCGGCTTTCTTCGTCTGCCAATCCAGTTCCGGCAGCGTGATCAAGGTGACAACCCCGTGCGGAAGCGTTTGGACGAAGCGCGTCAGCGCTTCGCCGCCTTCGCGGCCGGGCTTGCCGGTTGGAATGCGCAAGTCGATGAGTTTGTCGCCGCCGAACAAGGAAAGGTTGCCGGCGGCCATCTGTAGCTCGTCCCAGCGAAAACCGGGGCCGGCGATCAATACTTCGCGTTCGCCGTAGCCTTGGGCACGCGCCGCAGCACGGATCGCGTCGGCCGCCTCGATCACCAGCAGCGGTTCGTCGCCATGCAAAACGTAGAGCGGACCGAGCGGTCGTTCGAGGTGCGCGGCAAGTTGCTCGGGACGGAGGTTCATGTCGGTCCCGCCAGGCTAGTCGGTCCGCGGCTGTGCCTTTGCCGCGACCAGGCGACGGAGGATCTGCTGCGTCAGGTCATTTTGCATTTCGCGCCAGAGCAGGGTTTCTTCCGCTTCCTTGGACAGCACATTGGCATCGCTGAAGGTGATGTCGCGGCGCACGATGATCTGGCTCGACGGCATCATTTCGTTGCCAGCCTTGTCCTGCACGCGGAAAGCAAAACTGCGCACCAGCTGGAATTCGCGCACGCGGCCATCGGCGCCGATCGAGAGAATGTTCTTCGCAGTGCTGTCGCCAAGTACTTGCAGTGTCGCCTGGGCTTCCTGTGTCGCATCCACGATTCGGGTCTTGCTACCGGACTCGATGGTCCTCTTCAGCAAGGCGCGCAGCTCAGCGGTTTCCGGCAAGGAAATATAGAGAGTTTCGTACGGCAACGCATAGGCACCGCCCGACTGTGATCCGCGCAAGTGAAAACCGCAGGCCGACAGCACGAGCAACGAAAGCAGGGCGATCCAGATGCGCATTGGAATTTCCTCAGGCGACGATATTGACGAGGCGTCCGGGTACGACGACGATCTTTTTGGCGGGTTTGCCTTCAAGAAATTTTTGCGCCGTCTCGGAAGCCAATGCCGCGGTTTCGATGGCATCGCGGCTGGCACCGGTCGGGACGCGGAGCGCACCACGGAGCTTGCCGTTGATCTGCAGCACCAGTTCGATTTCGTCCTGAACCAGAGCTTCTTCGAGCGGCTCGGGCCAGCTGGCAGCGAGAACGTCATTGCCATAACCGAGTTCCTGCCAGAGCGCGTGACAGATGTGCGGCGCGATCGGTGAGAGCAGGCGCAGCAGGATCGAAAAGCCTTCGCCAGCCACTGCGGCAAATCCGTCGCCGGCCGGCGCGCGTTCGAGGCTGTTGAGTATCTTCATCGCGGCCGAAGCGACGGTGTTGAACTGATGCTTGCCGAGGTCGTAGTTGGCTTGCTTTAGCACAAGATGAATGTCGCGGCGAATTGTCGCCAAGGCTTCTGGCAGCTTCGCCGGCTTCGCAGCAGCGGTAACGATCGCCGCGCTCTGCGCATAGCCGAAAGCCCACAGCCGCTTGAGGAAACGGTAGGCACCGTCGACGCCGGCATCCGACCATTCGAGTGTCTGTTCCGGCGGGCTGGCAAACATCATGAAAAAGCGCGCCGTATCGGCACCGTATTGCTCGATCAGCGATTGCGGGTCAACGCCGTTGCGTTTCGATTTCGACATTGTGCCGATGCCGCCGTAATCGACCGACTGGCCGTCGGTCAGCGATGTGGCGCCGACGACGTGACCGGCCTCGTCGCGGTTAAGCGTGATTTCTTCCGGCGCGAAGTACTCGATGCCGCCCTTGTCGGTGCGGCGCGAAAAAATGTGGTTCAGTACCATGCCCTGGGTAAGCAGGTTGGCAAAAGGTTCGTCGTAGGAAACGAGTCCTAGGTCACGCATGGCCTTGGCCCAGAAGCGCGAGTAGAGCAGATGCAGGATGGCGTGTTCGATGCCGCCGATGTACTGGTCGGCTGGCATCCAGTAATTGGTACGGCCATCGACCATCGTAGTGCTGCTGTCCGGGCAGGCATAGCGGGCGTAGTACCAGGACGAATCGACGAAAGTGTCCATGGTGTCGGTCTCGCGCCGCCCCGGCTGGCCGCATTTCGGGCAGGCGCAGGCAAGGAAATCCTCACGTCGGTTGAGCGGATTGCCGGCGCCGTCCGGTACGCAGTCTTCGGGCAGAATCACCGGCAACTGGTCATCAGGTACCGGCACTGAACCGCAGCTGTCGCAGTGGATCAACGGTATCGGGCAGCCCCAGTAACGCTGCCGCGACACGCCCCAGTCACGCAGCCGCCATTGCACCTTTTTGTCGCCAAGCGCTAGCGCCTTGAGGTCGGCAGCGATGGCGTCGGTCGCCTGCGCGTAATTGAGTCCGTCATATTTTCCGGAATTGACGCAGACACCGTGCTCCTTGTCGGCGTAGGAGTCTTGCCAGGCGTCGGTAGTAAAGCCTTGGCCCGGCACGGCAACGACCTGCTTGATCGACAGACCGTACTTCTTCGCGAAGTGAAAATCGCGTTCGTCATGGGCTGGTACTGCCATCACGGCACCTTCGCCGTAGCTCATCAACACGTAGTTGCCGACCCAGACTTCGATCTGCTCGCCAGTCAACGGATGGCTGACGAAGATGCCGGTAGGCATCCCCTTCTTTTCCATGGTCGCCATATCCGCTTCCATGACCGAGCCGTGCTTGCATTCATCGATGAAGGCGGCGAGTGCCGGGTTGTTCTGCGCTGCGTTAGAGGCGAGTGGATGCTCGGCGGCAACGGCGCAAAAGGTAACGCCCATGATCGTGTCGGCACGGGTTGTAAAAACCCACAACTTTTCCGGCTGGCCGCTTTCAGCAGGTAGCGTGGTTCCCTCACGGATTCCCTCACCCTCAGTCCCTCTCCCTGGGGGAGAGGGAAGCGCTGTGCCGCCTTCAGCGGTGAGCCTGTACGGGAAGGCGAAGCGCACTCCATAACTCTTGCCAATCCAGTTCGCCTGCATGGTCTTGACGCGTTCGGGCCAGCCGGGCAGCTTGTCCAAATCGGCGAGCAGCTCCTCGGCGTATTGGGTAATGCCAAGGTAATAGCCAGGGATCTCGCGCTTTTCCACCACCGCGCCGGTACGCCAGCCGCGCCCGTCGATCACCTGCTCGTTGGCCAGCACCGTCTGATCGACCGGATCCCAATTCACCACCTGGGTTTTCTTGTAGGCGATGCCTTTCTCGAGCATGCGCAGGAAGAACCATTGGTTCCACTTGTAGTAGTCCGGCTGGCAGGTCGCCAGTTCGCGTGTCCAGTCGATACCGAAACCCAACGACTGGAGCTGCTGACGCATGTAGGCAATGTTCTCGTAGGTCCACTGCGCCGGCGGCACGTTGTTCTGGATCGCGGCATTTTCTGCGGGCAGGCCGAAGGCATCCCAGCCCATCGGCTGCAGCACGTTGTAGCCGCGCATGCGGTGATAACGCGACAGGACGTCGCCGATCGTGTAGTTGCGCACATGACCCATGTGCAACTTGCCGGATGGATACGGGAACATCGACAGGCAGTAGTACTTCGGCTTGCCGGTATCTTCGCTTGCGCGGAAAGTCAGCGCGCGGTTCCAGTGAGCCTGGACAGCTGGCTCGATAGTGCCAGGTTGATATTTTTCCTGCATTTGCTGTGGCAGAAACGCTCGCCAAAAAAACGCGGATTATACGCTGCACCATGAGTCATCCTGCCGCAAAAATGGCGGCATTTGAGCACTTCAGGGACACACGTCAACAGGCGTTGTTTCAGCAGGCAGTGCCCGGCCAGCGTCGTGTGACCGCCAGGGCAAATGCTTCGCTGCAATTGATGGCGGCAAGCCACAGACGCACTGGTAGCCGCAGCCAGATACCCAAGCCAAACGTCGCGCCACGCCGAGTCAGCGCTTCGCTGGCAACCTTCGCCAACAGCGAGTCGATCGCCTCCTTGCAATACTCGGATGACCCGACCGCCCAACGTCGCGCAGCCTCTGCGCTCGCCTCTTGCCACAAGGCCTCGGCAAGTTCAAGCGGAATACCTGCCTTGCGCGCCAGCCAAGGCAGTATTTTTGGGGAACTCTGGTTCTTGGTGCTCACTCGCATTCTCCTTTTCCGTTGCGTCAAAATGCAGCCTGGAAAGCTTCGGACGGGTACGGTATTAGTGCACCACAGCATAACTTATTATCTTTGTTTTTGATAGACTTTCACGAATTTAGTTAAAATAATTGCTGCATTGCAGCATTTGCTCGGCTCGATCAAACCACTGAAAATGGTCAAACAGCCTGGCGGCGCAAGACCTGCCAAAGCTGGCGCAGCTGCGGCGTCGCGGTGCGAAGTTATAATCGCGTCCCGCATCGGACTCTGCCAGGCCCGCCATGTCAGCCGCTTCCCCCCTGATTGCCCAGCTTAACCCGGAGCAACGAGCGGCCGTCACTTTGCCCGCCGAGCCGGCACTGATCCTTGCCGGCGCCGGTAGCGGCAAGACCCGCGTGCTGACGACGCGAATCGCATGGCTGTTGCAGTCGGGTTTGGCGTCGCCGCATTCGATTCTCGCCGTCACCTTTACCAACAAGGCGGCCAAGGAGATGATCGCCCGGCTCTCGGCGATGTTGCCGATCAACAGCCGCGGCATGTGGATCGGCACGTTCCACGGTCTCTGCAACCGGTTGCTGCGCGCCCACTATCGCGATGCCGGTTTGCCGCAGTTGTTCCAGATTCTCGATTCCGCCGATCAATTGGCGTCGATCAAGCGGCTGCTGAAGAGCCTCAATGTCGACGACGAAAAATACCCGCCCCGCGAATTGCAGCACTTCATCAATGCGCAGAAAGAGCAGGGATTGCGCGCCAGCGCGGTCGAGGCCTGGGACGACTACGCCAAGAAACGCGTCGGCTTTTACGAGGCCTACGAGACGCAATGCCAGCGCGAAGGCGTCGTCGATTTTGCCGAGCTGCTGCTGCGCAGTTACGAACTGCTGGCGCGCAACGAACTGCTGCGCCATCACTACCAGCAGCGCTTCCGGCACATCCTGGTCGACGAGTTCCAGGACACCAACATTCTGCAATATCGCTGGCTGAAATTGCTGGCGGATTATCCGCAAGCCGACGGTGCGTCGCTCTTTTGTGTCGGCGACGACGATCAGTCGATCTACGCATTCCGCGGTGCCGAGGTCGGCAACATGCGCGATTTCGAGCGGGAGTTTCGCGTTCGCAATGTCGTGCGCCTCGAACAAAATTATCGTTCCCACGGCAACATCCTTGACGCCGCCAATGCCATCATCAAGAACAACACGGCGCGGCTCGGGAAGAGTCTGTGGACCGAGGCCGGCAGCGGCGAGCCGATTCGCGTCTTCGAAGCTTTTTCGGATGGCGACGAAGCCCGCTGGATCGTCGAGGAAATCAAGGCGCTGGTGCACGACGGCCACACCCGCGCCGAGATCGCGCTTCTCTATCGTTCCAATGCCCAGTCGCGGGTGCTCGAGCATTCATTGTTTTCCGCCGGCATGCCCTACCGTGTTTATGGTGGCCTGCGCTTTTTTGAGCGCCAGGAAATCAAGCACGCGCTGGCCTACCTGCGCCTGATCGCCAATGCCAACGACGACACCGCCTTTGCCCGCGTGGTCAACTTCCCGACGCGCGGTATCGGCGCACGCAGCCTCGAACAACTCGCCGATGTTGCCAAGTCGAACGCAATCAGTCTTCACGCCGCGATCAGTCTGCTGAGCGGAAAAGCCGGCAGTTCGCTGGCTGCGTTCGCCCGCCTTGTGGCCGAGATGACTATGTCGGCGCACTTGCCGCTGCCCGAACTGGTCGATCTGGTCGTCGAGTTGTCTGGCTTGCGCACCCATTACCAGAACGAAAAGGAAGGCCAGGAACGGCTTGCCAATCTCGACGAACTGATCAATGCGGCGACCGCCTTCGATGCCGAAGAAGGCGATGTCGATGACGATGGCGAACTGGCAGGGGACTTGGCATCGTTTCTCGCTCATGCCTCGCTCGAAGCCGGCGAGCACCAGGCTGGCGAAGGCGACGACGCCCTGCAATTGATGACAGTGCATTCCGCCAAGGGCCTCGAGTTCAATGCCGTGTTCATCAGCGGTCTGGAAGAAGGACTATTTCCGCACGAGAACGCCGTGCTTGAGAACGATGGCCTCGAAGAAGAGCGTCGCCTCATGTATGTCGCCGTGACGCGGGCGCGACAGCGACTGTATATTTCCTTCGCCCAGACCCGAATGTTGCACGGCCAGACGCGCTACAACGTGCAATCGCGTTTCGTCGAAGAAATTCCTGCTGGATTGCAAAAGTGGCTGACGCCAAAAATGGCCAAGCCAGGCTTTGCCTCTGAACGCAGTTCGGCCTATCAAAGCACACCCCATGTTCGCCACGCCAGCCATGGCGACAGCGGCTTTCGTATCGGTCAAAGCGTCCACCACGCCAAGTTCGGTCCTGGCGTCATCCTCGGTGCCGAGGGTTCGGGGTCTGACGCCAAGGTCCAGGTCAATTTCAAACATGCGGGCGTGAAGTGGCTGGCGTTGTCCGTCGCCAAGCTTGAAGCAGCATGAGAAGGCACAGCTGATGAATACCCCGATGCCGCTTCCGGCACATGTCCCGCTGGTAGTCGCCACGCGCGGCGACGCTGTGGAATCCGTTTACTACGGCTCGATCGCCGTCGTTAATCCATCGGGCGAACTGCTGGCGAGTGCCGGGGATGTCGCATTTCCTCTGTTTACGCGATCGACCTTGAAGCCATTTCAGGCGTTGCCGTTTCTTGAAGGCGGCGGTCCGGCCCACTTCGGCTTTTCAGCAGCGCAGGTAGCTTTGCTCTGCGCCAGTCACTCAGGCGAGCCGCGTCATATCGCGGCAGTGGCTGACATGCTCCAGCGCAGTGGCGGCAGCGAAATTCAACTTCAATGCGGCTGTCACGTACCGATTTGGTATGCCAGTACCGGGATTGCCGCACCGCCCGATTTGCCAGCAAGCCAGCTACACCACAACTGCTCCGGCAAGCATGCCGGCTTCCTGGCTTGGTGCCATCAGCAGGGCCAACCAGTCGAGAACTATCTTGAGCCGGACCATCCGTTGCAACAAGCGATCGGGAATACCCTCGCAGCATTCATCGGCTGCAGCGTCGATGAAATGCCGATGGGCATCGACGGCTGCGGCGCGCCAAACTATGCACTGCCGCTCGCTGCGCTGGCGCGCGCCTATGCCCGGCTTGCCACGCACGAGCTTGGCCTGGATCACTCGCCAGCGTTAACTACGCTATTTACGGCAATGACGACGCATCCCGAGATGGTTTCCGGCGAGGCGCGCGACGACCTGATCCTCATGCGGGCGGCGCCGCTGGACTGGGTGGTTAAAGGTGGCGCCGACGGTGTGCAGGCGATCGGCATCAGCAGCCGCGGAATCGGCATCGCGATCAAAATCGCCGATGGGAATTCGCGTGCGCTGCGGACCGCGGTGGCGGCAGTCATCGAGCAGTTGGACTTGCTGCCTCTGGCTGACTATCCGTCTTTAGAGGCGTGGCGCGACAGCAGGATTCGCAACTATGCCGGCCGGCAAACCGGCGTTTTCAAGGCGGTTTTCGCCCTGTAGCCGTCATCGGCATCTGTCCAGTTCCTATAGAGATCTTAGCCATGAACAACGCCATCAACCAGTTTCTGAGCCAACATCAGATCCACGAAGTGGAATGCATCATTCCGGATATGACAGGTATTGCGCGAGGCAAGATCCTGCCCAAGGATTTGTTTCTCGACGCCGGCGAAATGCGCCTTCCCAAGAGCGTGCTGCTCAACACGGTCAACGGCCAGCAGCCCGACAACGGTCCGTTCGTCGGTGAAACCGATCCGGACATGGTTTGCCTGCCCGACGCGAGCACGGTACGGATCGTTCCCTGGGCCGCCGAGCCGGTCGCGGTGGTGATTCACGATTGTTACGAGTTCGACGGTTCGCCGGTGCAACTGTCGCCGCGCAACGTGCTGCGCGGCGTTGTGGCCCTCTACGAAAAACAGGGTTGGCGGCCCGTGGTGGCGCCCGAGATGGAGTTCTATCTGGTCGCCCGCCAGCAGAATCCTCACGAGCCGCTGCAGCCGCCATTGGGCCGGACCGGCAAAGCCGAGGCGGGTCGTCAGTCCTATTCGATCGACGCAGTCAATGACTTCGACCCCTTCTTCATCGAGTTATCGCAGTTCTGCGGTGTGCATCGCCTCGGCGTCGAAACGCTGATCCACGAGGCCGGTGCCGGCCAGATGGAAATCAACTTCTCGCACGGCGACCCGATGGATCTCGCCGACCGCGTCTTCCTCTTCAAGCGCACGGTGCGTGAGACCGCCCTCCGCCACGGCATCTTTGCCACGTTCATGGCCAAGCCGATGGAGCGCGAACCGGGCAGCGCCATGCACATTCATCAGAGCGTGATCAGCAGCGAAACCGGCCGCAACATCTTTTCCAACGACGACGGCTCGGCGAGCGAATTATTTGCCAATTACATCGGCGGTCTGCAGAAATACGTTCCGGAGATCATGCCGATGTTCGCTCCGTACGTTAACTCGTATCGCCGCCTGTCACGCTTCATGTCGGCGCCGATCAACGTTCGCTGGGGAAACGACAATCGTACTTGCGGCATCCGCGTGCCGAAGTCGGGTCCCGATGCCCGACGCATCGAAAACCGGGTGCCGGGCGTTGACGTCAATCCTTACCTGGCGATGGCCGCGACCCTTGCCTGCGGTTACCTGGGCATGACCGAACGATTGTCTCCCTCCGATCCGATGCATAGCAGCGCATGGAATCTCGACCACGAATTGCCACGCCATCTTGAGGATGCGATTACGCGAATGCTCGCCTGCGAGGCGCTGGGCGAAATTCTCGGGCCGCTTTTCATACGGGCTTTCGGCGCCGTCAAGGAACTCGAATATGCGACTTACAATCGCGTCATCAGTTCATGGGAGCGCGAACACCTGCTCTTGCTGGTCTGATTCGGAAGGACAAAAATGAAAAATCGCGCTAACGGCGTCGACATCAATTACCAGATCACCGGCGCTGGCCCGGTGGTCGTCTTCGCCCATTCCCTGGCAAGCGACCTGTCGATGTGGGATGCGCAGGTGGCGGCGCTGGCGGATCGCTTTACGCTGCTGCGCTTCGACAGCCGCGGCCATGGCGCCAGCAGCGCCCCGCTCGGCGATTACACCTGGGATGTCGTCTGCGCCGACCTGATCGGCCTGCTCGATGGTCTTGGCATCGATCGCGTTCATTTCGTCGGCCTGTCGATGGGCGGCATGCTCGGCCAACATCTGGTCCTGCGCTCGCCAGAGCGAATTGCCAGTCTCGTCCTGGCTTGCACGACCAGCGGTTTTCCCGCGGGGGCCGGTGCAGTCTGGCCCGAGCGCGTCGCCGTTGTTCGCGCCCAAGGGATGATTTCGCAAGTCGAATCGACGCTGGCGCGCTGGTTCACTGCACCATTCCGCGCCGCCAATCCGGAGGTCACGAAGCGCATCGGCGCAATCATTGCGGCAACACCTCCGGCGGGTTATATCGGCTGGGCCAGCGCCATCCTCGGGATCGACCTGACCGATCGGCTCGGAGACATCCATTGCCCGACACTGGTGATCGGCGGCGCTGAAGATCCGAGTACGCCGCCAGCATTACAGGAGATCATCGCCGAAAAAATCAATGGCGCGCGCCTGGCAATCATTGCTCAGGCTGCCCATCTCGCCAATATCGAACAGGCAGCGAACTTCAATCAACTTCTGGGCGACTTTCTCGATAGCGTTGCGGAGAAATAGCCGGGCCGCGAAGCCCGGCGCGCAATCTGCTGCTAAATGTCATGCACGCGATGGAAGCTGGCGAACCGCGGAATGCCCCGGCTAGTCAGCTCCCGATAACGGAACGTGACGATGGACCCGACTGGCGGCGGATTGCGCCGATCGGCTTCCGTCAAGCCGGTACCGAGCATGAACTCGGTACCATCCGCGGTGCGTACCTGCAATGCGCCGAGCATGCCGGCATATTTCCCCTTGCCCGGCTGGTGCCCGATCACGGTGGCCTCGGCGTCGTGCCACAGCTTCATCTTGAGCAGAACGTCGCTGCGTCCAGTGGTGTAGAGCGCATCGGCGCGATGCAGCATGAGGCCCTCACCACCGAGCCTGACAATTTCATCGAGTCTCCGCGTCAGTGCCTTGCGGTTGCCGAGTTCGACTTGCTCGACCGCTTTCAGCCAGGGAACGGCGGCACTGGCGACCAGGCTGCGCAGGCTTTCGGCACGTTCGCGAAAGGTCCCGGGAGCCTGGGGTAATTCGAAGAGCAGATAACGCACCTCACGCCACGCGGCATCGTCCGGCGTTTGCTGACGCACCGTACCGGAAAGCCGCTCGAACTGGCCGCGCCCGATCCACAATTCGCCATCCAGAGCTTGCGTTGGAAAACCCTCGATAAACCACGCCGGCGCATTGATGGTATTGCCATTGCGGGTGCGCAACAGGTGACCATCCCAGAACGTGCGCACGCCATCGATCTTTTCGCTGACCAGGTAAAGGGCGACATCGGCCTGCCCTTGCTCGGTTTCGGCCAGAAGTAGCGGCAAGGGCTCTGCTGCTGGCAGGGGCAGCGCCGCGCTGGCCATTGCCGCCAGCATCAGCGCGCGAACCATGGGTTTGAGTCGCATGAAACGAACCCCCCTGCCCGTAAAGTCAAAGGATAGAGGAAACAACAGGAATTTCAAATTTGCCGGTCCAGCGTAGCCCGAGCCCAGAATTGGGTCGCGTTTGATGCAAATCAACTGATCTCAAATTGAAGTATGCTATTCCTTGAAGCCCCGCCAACGAGAGCCTCATAAAGGCGCTTTGAAGCTAGCTAAAGGTTTGGCGGGAGCGACGCCTTTGTCACGGGCAATGAAGTAATCGTGACCACTTGCAGTCCTCGCATCAATTGATTTCAATTTCAATAACCTCAAAGGATCATTATGACAACTCGTCGCGAATTCATTGTGCAAGTCGGCCTTGGCAGTGCTGCTCTGATGGCAGCTGGCCATTCCCTGGGAGCTGCGGGACCGTTGGTTGCTGAAGCGGATCCTCAGGCTACGGCACTGGGTTACAAAGCTGTCGCGGCCAAGGCTGACAAGGCCAAATTCCCTAAATACGCCGATGGTCAACAGTGCAGCAACTGTGTTCTTTACCAAGGCAAACCCGGGGAACCCCAGGGTGCTTGTCCTCTTTATGCCGGCAAAGAGGTTCTCGCAGGCGCGTGGTGCAGTGCCTATGCCAAAAAGCCGGGCTAACTATTCCCGCAGTCGTTTGGCCCAGGGGACCGGAGCCAAGGCATTTCGGTGCAACCGCTGGACGAATCGACCAATGGTTGCACCGAATGTCATCTCAATCATTGCCAGTGGCAGTAAATCCCTGCTTTGCGTTTCTGATTTGACTCCAGGTTTGGTCTGCGGCTAAACTCATATCCTATTTTTTTAGTCGACTATTACTGCGAGGCGCAAATGGATGTGCAAAAGCGTATACATGAAACAGTGACGGGCAGCCCCGTCGTGCTATTCATGAAAGGGACCCCACAGTTTCCCCAATGCGGGTTTTCGGCCAAGGCCGTGCAGATCCTCAAGGCCTGTGGCGTCAAGGATTTCGCTACGGTCAATGTACTGATGGAACCCGAGATTCGCTCGGGCATCAAGGATTACGCCAACTGGCCGACCATTCCGCAACTCTACATCGGCGGAGAATTCGTCGGCGGCAGCGACATCATGACCGAGATGTACGAGACCGGCGAACTGCAGAAACAACTTGAACCCGTATTGAATCCGGCCTGAACCTGACCTGAACCCGAGCGCTTCGTTCAACCCTTCAATTCGGCGAGCAGTCGCTCGATCATACGTTTAGCCTGGCCGAGATAGGCGGCGCCGAAGAGGTTGACAATGAGAAAGGTGTTCTCTTAGTCGGCAGCGCTTTGCAGTGCTGCCCTGGCGCGCGCAATGGCCGACCGAACCTGTGCCGGGGCGGTGCCGCCGATGTGGTCGCGGGCAGCGAGCGAGCCCTCGACAGTCAGCACCGCGAAAACGTCTTCGTCGATAAGCGCCGAGTACGCTTGTAGTTCGCCGAGGGACAGATTGGCGAGATCGCAACCGTGCGCGTCGGCGGCACGAACAGCGCGAGCGACGGCTTCGTGCGCATCGCGGAAAGGCAGGCCTTTCTTCACCAGGTAATCAGCAAGGTCGGTGGCCGTGGCAAAGCCCTGACCGAGCGCAGCAAGCATTGCGTCAGGCTTGACGCTGATACCGGGGACCATCTCGGCAAAGATGCGCAGCGTGTCGCGGACGGTATCGACGCTGTCGAACAGCGGCTCCTTGTCTTCCTGATTGTCCTTGTTGTAGGCCAGCGGTTGGCCCTTCATCAGCGTCAATAAACCCATCAAATCCCCAAAAACTCGGCCGGTCTTGCCCCGCGCCAGTTCAGGCACATCAGGATTCTTCTTTTGCGGCATGATCGACGAACCGGTGCAGAAGCGGTCGGCAATATCGATGAAGCCCACGCGTGGACTCATCCACAACACCAATTCTTCGGAAAAGCGCGAAATGTGCAACATGATCAGCGCGGCGGCGGCGGTGAATTCAATGGCGAAATCGCGATCAGAAACCGCGTCGAGCGAGTTCTCGCAGATCGCCTCGAAACCGAGTTCGGCGGCGACGGACTCCCGGTCGATCGGAAAGCTGGTGCCGGCCAGGGCGGCGGCGCCGAGGGGCAAGCGATTGACGCGGTGACGACAGTCGGACAGCCGCTCGCGATCCCGCCGCGCCATCTCGTAATAGGCTAACAGATGGTGGCCGAACGTCACCGGTTGCGCCACCTGCAGGTGGGTAAACCCAGGCAGCGGCGTCTCCGCATGACGCCCGGCGAGGTCGAGCAAAGCGACTTGATAGGCAAGCAGCAGCGCGTCGATAGCGTCGATCTCGTCGCGCAGCCAAAGACGAATATCGGTGGCCACCTGGTCATTGCGCGAGCGGCCGGTATGCAAGCGCTTGCCGGCGTCGCCGACCAATGCGGTCAAGCGTTTCTCGATATTGAGGTGGACGTCTTCGTCGTCGAGATTCCAGACAAACTCGCCACGCGCAATTTCGCTGGAAATCGTCGCCAGACCAGACTCGATGGCGGAAAAGTCTGCAGCAGAAATGATGTTCTGCCGTGCCAGCATCCGGGCGTGGGCGAGCGATCCGCGGATGTCCTGATGCGCCATGCGCTGGTCGAATGAAACCGAGGCCGTGTAGCGCTTGACCAAGTCCGATACTGGTTCCGAAAAACGGCCCGACCACGCTTTCGTGGCAACGGCCTCACTGAGATGTTCTGTCATAATCGAAGACGTTTCTTTTCAGGAACCTGGGGCACATGGCGCGAGACGCGAGTATACGGGAAAACGCCGGCTTCCCCGGCATGCCGGACTTTCGCAATCTCGGCGTCTGGCTGCGTGTGCTGTTGGCGGTGAATGCGCTGGCGCTGCTGGCGGCGCTGTTGCGCAATCGCGACATTGCCGCGCTGCCGCGCGAATTTGCCGAATTGGCAGCGTTGGTGGAGCCCGTTGCGATAGCCTCGGTTCTACTGCTCGCCGCCAGTCAGCGCAGCTTGCTTTCGCGCCTGGCTTTTTGGCCGAGCGTCGGCTATGTAGAAGCCATCGTTGCAGCGCTGACCACCGCCTTCATGATCCTCTTCGGGTTGGTCGAAGAGATAGGCCTGCTGCGCGCGTTGTGGTGGGCGCTGCTCGCCGCCGCTGCGATCATCGGCTGGCTGGTCCTGCGCGCACGCGCCCAATCGCCGGCACTGGCTGAGGCCAGGCTGATGGCGCTGACGGCGCGCATCAGGCCGCATTTCCTGTTCAATTCGCTCAATGCGGTGCTTGGCATCATCCGCTCCGATCCGCGGCGCGCCGAGGTGGCGCTGGAGGAATTATCCGACCTGTTCCGCGTCCTGATGCGCGACAACCGCGATCTGGTACCGCTCTCCGAAGAGATCGCGCTGGCTCGACAATACCTGGCCCTCGAGCATCTGCGCCTAGGCGATCGTCTCGCCGTGCAATGGGAAATCGAGACCTGTCCGCCTGACGCCCTGGTACCGCCGCTACTGCTCCAGCCGCTTCTCGAAAACGCCGTCTATTACGGTATCGAGCCGGCGGAAAACCCTGGTCCGATTGTGCTTCGCCTGGCGCGCGAGAACGACCGCGTCATCATTGAGCTGACCAATCCGTACGATGCGCGCCATGTCCACGCCAGCGGCAATCAGATGGCTTTGGAGAATATTCGCGAACGCTTGCTGCTGTTCTTCGACATAGAGTCCAGCCTGGTTGGCCGGAAGATCGGCGCGCAATATGTAGTTCGCATCGAGCTGCCGTATCGACACAAGCGCGGAGTCTCGCGATGACTGCGCTGCGCCTGATCATTGTCGACGATGAAAAACCAGCACGAGAGCGGCTGAAGAACCTTCTCGGCGACCTTCAGGGCGACCTCGCTACTTATGTCGTGGCGGAGGCGTGCGACGGCGTCGAAGCGCTCGAGCGCATCCACGCTGGGCCGATCGATGTGGCGCTGGTCGACATCCGCATGCCGCGCCTCGACGGTATCGAACTGGCACGGCATCTGGCCGGCATGGCGCGGGCGCCAGCGGTGATATTCGTCACCGCCTTCGATCAGTACGCGGTAAAGGCATTTGAACTGTCGGCGATCGATTACCTGTTGAAACCGGTTCGCGCAACGCGTCTGCTAGAGGCACTCAAGAAGGCGCGGCGCCTGCCGACGGACGCCGATATCTGGCACACCCTGGTGCCTTCCGGACGCGCCCATCTGCATTGCATTGAACGCGGTCGTGTACTGCTGGTGCCGGTCGCCGATATTGTTTACTTGCGTGCCGAACTCAAATACGTCACGGCGCGCACGCCGCTGCGAGAGTACCTGCTGGAGGAATCGTTGACCCATCTCGAGCAGGAATTCGCTGATCGATTCATCCGCCTGCATCGGAATTGTCTGGTGGCGCGCAATGCCATCGCCGGCTGCGAGCGCAACACCAGCGATGACGGCGAATCGCACTGGAGCGTACTTGTCGTTGGCTTGACAGAGCGGTTGCCGGTCAGTCGCCGGCAATGGCCACAAGTGAAGGCATTGATCCGCGACTGATGCATCTCGGCGCGTTGCAGCGGGATCGGATTGAGACAAAACCCAGACCCAAGAAAACTGCGCTATGATTTCCGGATCGGCACGCTCCCTCGCTATGCAGGATGAAGTGCTTGCTCACTGATCGCGCAAAGGTGTTTCTGAATGGAAAAGGCAGCAGCGGAAGATCCGAGATTCGCTCCCCTGCGCAGACATACCAAGGCGTTGTCAGTGGCCTTGGGTTACCGCGATGTGTTGACACGACGGCACTCCGAACGCGTCCACGGACTGTCCGCCGCATTAGGCGAGCGCTACCTGCTGTCAAAGAAGCAGCTGGGCATACTTGAAATTGCCGCGTCGTTTCACGATATCGGCAAGATAGGCATCCCCGACCATATTCTCGACAAGCCTTCATATCTTGATGAAGACGAGCGCAGGACCATGAATCAGCATGCAGCGATCGGCGAACAGATCATTGCCGCGACCGATCTCGAAGGCTCGCTGGAAGCCGCCCGGGTGATTCGTCACCATCACGAGCACTTCGATGGCAGGGGATACCCGGACAAGCTGGCCGGAGAGCAGATCCCAATATGCGCAAGAATTATTTCCATCACCGACAGCTATGATGCAATGGCCGTGACGCGGTCATACCATAAAGCCAGAACGCACCGCGAAATCATGCTTATCCTGGACCGGGAAACAGGAACCAAACACGATCCGGAACTGATGCATATTTTCTGCGCATTCATCGAGTCGAGCATTTACATCGCGGCCAATATTTGAGGCAGCTCCCATGCTGTCGTACAATTCTGTTTCTCCGAGGAGCGCTGCAACCCGACGACTGTGTCGGGCGAGGCTCGGATTCACCAACGGCGCTCACCTAACCCGTACCGGGCGTGGGTGAGCGAACTCCCGCCCGGTCACAGTTCAAGGAGCCAACATGAACGCTGTGACTGACCTCAAGAACGACTTCCACGTCGCCGACCTCAAACTGGCCGACTGGGGCCGCAAGGAAATCCGCATAGCCGAAACCGAGATGCCGGGACTGCTGGCGATTCGCGACGAATTCGCCGCCGCCCAGCCGCTCAAGGGCGCCCGCATCACCGGCTCGCTGCACATGACCATCCAGACCGCGGTGCTGATCGAAACCCTGCAGGCGCTGGGTCCCGAAGTGCGCTGGGCGTCGTGCAACATCTTTTCGACACAGGACCACGCCGCCGCCGCCATTGCTGCAGAGGGAACCGCGGTTTTCGCAGTGAAGGGCGAATCGCTGGAGGAATACTGGGACTATACCCACCGCATCTTCGAATGGCCCGATGGCGGTTTTACCAACATGATTCTCGACGACGGCGGCGATGCGACGCTGTTGCTGCATCTCGGCGCGCGGGCCGAAAAGGACATTGGCGTGCTGGCCAACTCGGGTTCGGAAGAAGAACGCATCCTGTTCGCCGCCATCAAGGCGAAGATCGCTACCGACAAGACCTGGTACTCGACTCGCCTGGCGCAAGTCAAGGGCGTTACCGAGGAAACGACCACCGGTGTGCACCGCCTCTACCAGATGCACGAGCGCGGCGACCTGAAGATTCCGGCGATCAACGTCAATGACAGCGTGACCAAGTCGAAGTTCGACAACCTTTACGGCTGCCGTGAATCGCTGGTCGATGGCATCAAGCGCGCCACCGACGTGATGATCGCCGGCAAGGTCGCACTGGTCGCCGGTTACGGCGACGTCGGCAAGGGCAGCGCCCAAGCGATGCGGGCGCTGTCGGCACAGGTCTGGGTCACCGAGATCGACCCCATCTGCGCCCTGCAGGCGGCCATGGAAGGCTACCGCGTTGTCACCATGGAATATGCCGCTGACAAGGCCGACATTTTTGTCACCTGCACCGGCAACTTCCATGTCATCACCCACGAGCACATGGCGCGCATGAAGGATCAGGCCATCGTCTGCAACATCGGCCACTTCGACAACGAAATCGACGTCGCCTCGATCGAGAAATATCAGTGGGAAGAAATCAAGCCGCAGGTCGATCACGTGATCTTCCCGGATGGCAAACGCATCATACTGCTGGCCAAGGGTCGCCTGGTGAACCTCGGTTGCGGTACCGGACACCCCAGCTACGTCATGTCTTCGTCATTCGCCAACCAGACCATCGCGCAGATCGAGTTATTCACCCGAACCGCCGATTACCCGGTCGGTGTCTATACATTGCCGAAGCATCTCGACGAAAAGGTGGCGCGCCTGCAACTGAAGAAGCTCAATGCCGTGCTGTCGCAGTTGACCGACCAGCAGGCGGCCTACATCGGCGTCCCGCTGGAAGGCCCGTACAAGTCCGATCACTATCGGTACTGAGTCGAACCTGAGTCGAGACCGAGGCTGAACCGGACCGCAGCGGAGGCCAAGAATGCGCTTGATCCTGGTGTGGCTGGCCAACGCTGCTTCGCTGGTATTCCTCACCGAACTGCTGCCTTCGGTGCGCGTCGATAGTTTCACGACCGCACTGTGGGTCGCGGTGGTTCTCGGTCTGGTCAACGCGCTGCTACGGCCGCTATTGATCGTGCTCACCTTGCCGGTGACGATTCTGACGCTTGGTCTGTTCCTGCTCGTCATCAACGGCCTGATGTTCCTGCTTGTCGGCAATCTTGTGACGGGATTTCATGTCAACGGGTTGTTCGCCGGCATGCTCGGCGCGTTGCTTTACAGCGCAATTTCCTGGGCGTTGCAGGTCATTCTCGACCGCCTGCTGGGAAAGCGCCGGACCTAAACCCAACTTCTTCCGGACAACACATGAACAACGCAGAGCGCAAGTTTTCGCTGGAGTTCTTCCCGCCGCAGACACCTGAGGGTGTCGACAAGCTGCGTGCCGTGCGCAAGCAACTGGCATTGTTGAATCCGGCATTCCTGTCCGTCACCTTCGGCGCCGGCGGTTCGACGCGGGATCGCACGCTCGACACCGTCCTCGAAATACAAGCCGAAGGATTGCCGGCGGCGCCGCATCTTTCCTGCGTCGGTTCGACAGAGGACAACATCAGGGATCTGTTGGAGCGCTATCGTGCCGCCGGCATTCACCGACTGGTTGCCCTGCGTGGCGACCTTCCGTCGGGCATGGCCGCGCCCGGTTCTTTTCGCTATGCAAATGAACTGGTCGAATTCATTCGCAGGGAAACTGGCGACTGGTTCCATCTGGAAGTGGCAGCCTATCCGGAAGTCCATCCGCAGGCACCATCGGCTGATGCGGATCTACGGAACTTCAAGCGCAAGATAGACGCCGGTGCGAACTCCGCCATCACCCAGTATTTCTACAACGCCGACGCCTACGAACAGTTCGTCGCAGCGGCGCGCAAACTGGGTGTGACCGTACCCATCGTACCCGGCATCATGCCGATTGCCAGCTATTCGAAATTATCGCGATTTTCCGAGGGCTGCGGCGCCGAGATTCCGCGCTGGATGCGCAAGAAGTTCGAGAGCTACGGCGACGATCACGGCGCGGTGCGCGCCTTTGGCCTCGACGCCGTGACGGCGCTCTGCGAGCGGCTCCTTGCCGCAGGCGCGCCTGGCCTGCATTTCTATACGTTGAATCAGGCCGGCTTGACCAGCGAAATCTGGACGCGTCTGCGCCTGACTTGATAAGCAGTGCGATTTTTCTAGTGAAATTTTTTGAAAGTGACCAATCATGAACACACTGGCTGAACTGAATCGCCGCTTTGCCGTTGCCTCCAAATTGGCCTTCGAAGCGTTACCAGGAGGCTTTCTCGTAGCGCGCGTCGACACTGACTTTGGCAGCGCGACCATCGCGTTGCAAGGCGCCCATGTGCTGACCTATCAGCCCAGGAATCATGGTCCGCTGATCTGGCTGAGCAAATTCGCCAAATTTGTGCCGGGCAAGTCGGTCCGTGGCGGCGTGCCCATCTGCTGGCCGTGGTTTGGCCCGCATAGTGCGAATGTGCAGTTTCCCGGCCACGGTTTTGCGCGTACCGTACCTTGGCAACTAGTTGAAGCGAGAGCGCTACCCGACGGTCGCATTCGCCTCGACTTCGAACTGATCCAGAGCGATGCCACTCGTGCACAGTGGCCTCACGCTTCCACAGTTCGCAACATCGTCACTGTCGGCCAGGAACTGGAAGTGGAACTCGCCACGACCAACACCGGTGTGGCTCCCTTCCAACTGAGCCAGGCGCTGCACACCTACTTCGAGGTGGGCGACATCCGCCGCGTCAGCATCGACGGTCTCGACGGCAGCGACTTCATCGACAAGGTCGACGGCAGCAGCCGCAAGCGCCAGGAAGGGCCACTAACATTCAGCGCCGAGACCGATCGCATCTATCTCGCTACGTCGGGCCATTGCGTCATCAGGGATCCAGAATTGGCGAGGTCGATCCTCGTTACCAGCACGGGCAGCCGTTCAACCGTGGTGTGGAACCCGTGGATCGAGAAGGCCGACAAGATGGGTGACTTCGGCACCGACGGTCACCTTGGCATGGTGTGCGTCGAAACGGCCAATGCCGCCGACGATATCATTGTCCTCAAGCCGGACGAAACTCACCGGCTGACCGCGCAGTATCGATCGATCAAGGATTAGTGCCCGATTGCAGCGCGAATCAGCCTGCTACAGGCTGACGATCCAGCCACTTCAACACCATCGCGTATAGCGTCTCCGTTTCGACTGGTCTACCGATGAAGTCATTCATTCCGGCTTCGCGGCAGAGCGCTTCATCCTCGGCGAACACGTTGGCGGTCAGGGCGAGGATCGGCACCGTGGGGTTGTTGGCCGACTGCCGTATGTGCCGTGTGGCTTCCAGGCCATCCATGTTGGGCATCTGTACATCCATCAGGATGAGGTCGTAGTTGATTCGTCTGGCCATCTCGACTGCCTTGGTACCGTCGCCGGCAATGTGCACAACCAGCCCGACCTCCTCAAGCAGGCCCTGCGCAATTTCCTGATTGAATGGCTCATCTTCCGCGATCAGCACATAGGTACCGGTGTAACCAGATTTCAGCCGGCTCCGCGCGGTTTGCTCTGCTGACATTGGTACGTGCACTGGCATAAGGCCGGCCTTGCCCAGGCGCACGGTGAACCAGAAACTGCTGCCCACGCCGACTTGACTATTCACGCCAATCGAGCCACCCATCATCTCGGCCAAACGCTTGCTGATCGCCAGACCCAAGCCGGTACCACCGTATTTTCGAGCGTACGAACCATCGACCTGCTCGAAGGCAGCGAAGAGTCGCCCCTGATCCTCGGCAGCGATGCCGATCCCGGTATCCCGTACTTCAAAGCGCAGCATGACGTCGCTCGGAGTCTCTTCGACGAGAAGCGCACTCACGGCAACCGATCCGTGGCTGGTGAATTTAAGCGCATTGCCGGTCAGATTCAGAAGAATCTGCGCGAGGCGCTGCGGATCGCCCAGTAACTCGAGATCGGCTACGTCGGAGCTTAGATCGATTTGCAGCTCAAGGTGCTTCTCGGACAGTGGCCCGCGCATCAGGTCGCTGACATTCCCTATGACTTCGTCAAGCGAGAAGTCGACTCGCTCCAGCTTGAGCTTTTCGGCTTCGATCCGCGCTATGTCGAGGACGTCCTTGATGATGGC
>CAISUK010000139.1 GCA_903888645.1 uncultured Pseudomonadota bacterium
GGATTGGCCCGGCGATGCGTTTCCCATCCACTTCAAGGCTGCCGGCGATCAGCTTGTCGGTGCCGCCACCAGCCAGCTCCACCCGGGGAATCTCCTCGGGCTGGATGTCGCGGTAGGATGCCGGCTTCATCTTGTCGCGCGCCGGCAGATTGAGCCAAAGCTGGAAGCCGCGCAGGCGACCGCTTTCCTGCTGCGGCATCTCGGAGTGAATAATGCCGCGCCCGGCGGTCATCCATTGGGCGCCGCCGCTACGCAGATCGCCACGATGACCGAGATGGTCCTCGTGCAGCATGTGGCCATCCAGCATGTAGGTGACGGTCTCGAAGCCGCGATGGGGATGCGCCGGGAAGCCGGCGATGTAGTCGTCCGGATTGTCCGAGGAAAATTCATCCAGCATCAGAAAAGGGTCGAGCCGCTCGCCATGGCTCTGCCCGATGCTACGGCGCAGTTTGACCCCGGCGCCGTCGGAAACCGGCAACGAGCGGATCAAGCGGGTCAAGATACGATTGGCATCAGGTTGCATAGCGGCATTCGTTAGCGTGAGTGGATGAGCGTTTGCGTCCCTCGTGGCAGAAGGCGAGCCATGACGTGGGCGTTGCCGGAATGGTCGCCGAACTTCCCTCAGGCGATCTCCAGCGAAACCCGCTTGAGCGTTTCCAGGGCATCCGCGTAAGAGAAATTGCGGATATGCCGTTCAAGTTCCGTGCCGCGCGCGCCGAGTGTGGTCTTGAGCAAGCCGGCGTGAGCCGAGAAAACCTCGTTGGCCTGGGTGTCGGCGGCCACCAGCAAGGGCTCCAGTTCTGCCAGCACCTGCCGGGTTGCGGCGATGTCAGCCGCGCCGACAAAGGTCGCAGCTGCCTCGTCGGGCACGGTGGCGACGATCTCAGCACAAACCCGCACCAACTCGCTTTCGAGGGGGTCGATTTGGCGGGCGAGTTCTGCCGGATCGCCACCATTCCTGATCGCCGTCTCCAAGGCTGCGGCAAACCCCTGGACGCCGACCACTCCCAGATTGCCCGAGCTGCCTTTGAGGTTATGCGCCAGCCGACGTGCCTCGGGCATTTCGCCGTCAAGAAGGCATTGGCGCAGCCGGGCAATGTTGGCCGAGTGATGGCTGGCATAGCTGCGCAGCAGGCGCTGGTAGGAAGCCAGCTGACCGTTCAGGACTTTGAGGCCTTGCCTGGCGTCGAGGCCGACAATGGCCATCAGCTCGGCGGGCAGGATGGCAGCGGTGGCGGTGTGCATCGTGTCCGACACACCCGGCAACCAGCGCCGCAAGGTAGTGAATAGCTTCTCCGGATCGACCGGCTTGCCGATAAAGTCGTTCATGCCCGCCGCATAGCACCGCTCACGGTCCTCGTCGAAGGCATTGGCCGTCATCGCCACGATGGGCAGATCGACGCTATGCGGCAGTTGACGAATGGCGCGGGTTGCCTCCAGTCCGTCCATTGCCGGCATTTGCATGTCCATGAGCACCAGGTCATATTCAAAGCGGCGGACTTTTTCGAGGGCCTCGAAGCCATCGTTGGCGACATCCACCTTGAGGCCGACATCGGTCAGAATGTCGGTGGCGACTTCGCGGTTGATGCGGTCATCTTCGGCGAGCAGGATGCGTGCTCCGGCCGGCAGGAAAGGCAACCCCGAAGCCGCTCGCGCCGCATCGCGCAGCGCCTCGGCACCATGAGCGCTCTTGCCGAACAGGGCCGTAAACCAGAACGTGCTGCCGACGCCCTCAATACTCTCGACACCGACTTCGCCGCCCATCAACTGCACCAAGCGCCGCGTAATGGCAAGTCCGAGTCCGGTTCCACCGTATCTGCGCGTCGTCGAACTGTCGGCCTGCTCGAAGGCCTGGAACAGCCGGCCGATCTTGTCCGGAGCGACACCGATGCCGGTGTCCAAAACCTCAAAGCGAACCCGCACGGAATCTTCTGTCTCTTCGGTAACGTTGGCGCGCAGCGTAATCGAACCACTCTCGGTAAATTTGACGGCGTTCGCGGCATAGTTGAGCAGCGCCTGGCGCAGCTGCGTTGGATCGCCGCGCACCCACAGCGGCAGAGCGTCGCCTTCGGTGTCGATATGCAGCCCTTTTTCCAGCAGCGATTCGCCGATCATTGAAACAATGTTGTCGACGATGGCGGCAAGGCCGAAATCGGTAACTTCCAGCTGCAATCGACCCGCCTCGATTTTCGACAGATCCAGGACGTCGGTGACGATCGCCAGCAGGTGGCTGGAAGCACTGTCGATCTTGTCCAGACGCGCGGTCTGTTCGGGGGATAGCGATGTTCGCCGCATCAAATGGGTCAGACCGACGATGGCGCTCAGCGGTGTGCGGATCTCATGGCTCATGTTGGCCAGAAAGGCAGTCTTAGCCTGATTGGCTGCTTCGGCCCGCGCCTGCGCCTCGGCCAGTTGTGCGGTGCGTTCCTCGACCAGTTCCTCAAGGTGATTGCGGTGTTGCTCGAGTTCATCGCCGAGCCGCTTCTTTTCGCTGATGTCTTCCTTGACGGCGACATAGTGGGTGATGCGCCCGTCGGCCTGGCGGATGGGCGTGACGATGGCGAACTCGACGTATTCGCTGCCGTCTTTGCGACGGTTGAAAAATTCGCCCCGCCATGGCTTCCCTTCGCGCAATGCCTGCCACAAGGCGTCGTAAGTGGCCTTCGGCGTAGCGCCCGATTGAAGGATGCGCGGGTTCTGTCCGAGGGCTTCTGTGCGAGTGAAACCGGTATTGCGGACGAAGGCTTCATTGACGAATTCAATTCCGGCATCAAGATTGGTGATGACGACACTTTCCGGACTCTGCTCGAGTGCCAGGGAAAGCTTGCGGAGTTCTTCCTCGACCGCTTTGCGCTGCTCCTCGCGGGAAAAGTTATCGAGCGCAAAATTGATATCCTTCGCCATCTCCACGAGCAGTTGTCGAATGTCATCGTCGAAAGCATTGACGACATTGGCATACATGGTCAACGCTCCCATGACGACGCCGTTGCGGCTGAGCGGCAGCGACGCCGAGGCCGCCCAGCCTTCGTGGGCGCCGCGCTCGTGCCATGGCGCGGTGCGCGGGTCGTTGGCAAAGTCCTGGCACCAGACAGGCCGGTTCTCGCGAATCGATGTTCCGGTCGGACCGTGTCCGCTGGCGCTTTCGGCATTCGCGGAAATGTCAATTTTCTCAAGGTAGTCCTGGCAGTCGCCAAAGGCCGCTGCGCTTCTGACCTGTTGGTTTTCCGGATCGACGAGTCCGATCCAGGCCATGCTCAGGCCACCGGACTGAACTGCAATCCGGCAAACTTCCTTGAACAACTCTGCCTCGCTGCTACAGCGCACGATGGCTTCGTTGCATGCACTCAGGGCAATATGAAACTGCGCGAGGCGACGCACCTTCGCTTCCGCCGCTTTGCGGATGGAGATGTCGCGCGCCAGCATGATGAAACGCGCTTGCTGCGCCGATTCGACCGCTTTGCGTGCGACCGAAAGCTCAAACCAGCAGTTGCCCTGGATCAACTGCAATTGGTACTGCCTGCCGATGGAGATGCCGGTCTCTGCGGCTTCCCGCAGCGCAGCCAGACAGATATCCGCCGCAGCGGCTGGAATCGTCTCGAAAAAGGTCTTGCCGAGAAAAGCCTCGGGTGGTGCCGCCAGCAACTCGGTGCGCGGCGATCGGTAATCATGGATGCGCCCATCCAGGTCAACCTCGAACAGGAGATCCGGAATCGCATCGAGGGTTGCCTCGAGTTGCCGTTGCGTGGCCATGACCGCTGCTTCATTGCGCTTGCGCTCGGTGATGTCGCGCGAGATACCGAACAAGCCGATGACATTGCCATTCACGTCATGGAGTGGCCCCTTGGTCGTCAGGAAAACGCGTTCTCCATCCCGTGTCGACAGCGCATCTTCGTAGGTGTTGATGCCATTCTCGGCGATCACGCGGCGATCGGTGGCGCGAATGTCTTCCACCTGCTCGGGCGAGAACAGCGCGCTGTCGTCCAGGCCGATGGCCTGCTCGGCGCTCTTGCCGGTCAGTCGCGTTGCCTCTCGATTGAACAGCAGGTAACGACCTTCGAGGTCCTTGACGAAGATGGCATCCGACGAACTGTCGGCAATTTCAGAAAGCAACTGCTGCGTGCGCGATTTTTCCAGCGTGGCAGCCCGCTCGACTTCATGTAAAGCGTTGGTGCGCGCAAGTAAACGCCTGATCAAGCCATAGAGCAACAGCGATGTGACGGCGACAAATAACCAGCCCTTGACGGTACTGACAACATTCCAATGCGCGGGATCGCTGAACAACAAGACCACACCCCGGTCGGAAAAGAGTATCCACAGGCTGGCGAAGGCCGCATACGCCGTGACAATGCCAAGGGCGCTGCCCGTTGGCAAGGTTGCATCACTGCCTGCTGGCGGCGATTGATTCGTGCTCTGACTCATGACAAGAAAAGTGGAGTGTCGAGGGCGGATAGACTACACCGACACGGGCCGGTTATGCGCGGAAATTGGAACGGCACAGGGTCGGCAAAACAGTTCAAGCATGATCTTGCCGGAGGCGAGCTTCAGGCAGCCAGTGCGTCCCGCAGAAAGCGCATCAAGCCGCCCAGCAAGGGCAGTTTCATATACAACTCTTCGCCGGTATCCCAGTAATCGCGGTGATAGCAGACCTTGCCAGCGGCATCGAACTTGACGTGCGAAGCACCGCGCATCACCTGGGTTTTTCCGCCGCCCCACAGCCGCACCCGGTAGGTGAAATCCCAGACCAGCACGGCGCCGCCGTCGTCCTCGACGCGTTGCGTAACGATGAAGCGCGGTGCATCGACCTTGTCGAACATGTGCGAGAAGATATGCTGGATGGCGGGCAAGCCATTGACCTCGTTGAACGGATCCTTGAAATAGGCGTCGTCGCTGTAGACCTCGAAAAACAGCGCCAGGCTGGCTGGCGTGAGTTGTTCATAGAAGTGGATCAGCTTGTCGACGTTTGCGCTGTTGGTCATTTCAGCCTCCGGTAAAGCGGCGCACCAGCGGAAAGTACCAGCGGTAAGGCAGCAGCGCCAGCAGCTTCATCACCCGGGTGAAGCGCTTCGGGAAATGGATTTCGAAACTACCCGTTCTGAAGCCGTCGATCAGCGCCAGCGCCGCCTGATCCGGCGTCATCAACGCCGGCATGCTGAAGTCATTCTTGGCGGTCAACCGGGTGGCGACGAATCCCGGATTGATAACCCACACGCCGATGCCTTTCGGCGCCAGATCGAGATGCAGCACTTCGGCGAAGTGGATCAGCGCCGCCTTCCCCGGCCCGTAGGCGAGCGCCTTGGGCAGGCCGCGATAACCGGCGACGCTGGAGACAAAAGCGATGCCGCCGCCTTCGCTCAGCAAGTCGGGAAGAACCGCTGCGGCCAAGCGGGCGGCGCCGAGAAAATTCACTTCGAATATCTTTTCCGCACGCGCCATATCGAAATCGCTGGCCAGCATCGGCTGGTAATCGCCGGCCAGATAAATCAGCAGATCGAAGCCGCCCAACTCGCTGCGCAGTTTTTCCCGCACTGCCGCCAGACTGGCCGGTTCGGTCGCATCGCAAGGCAGCAGCAAGGCGCCTGCGATGCCCAGGCTCTGCAGCTTGTCGATGTCGCGCCCGGACAGCGCCAAGCGTGCCCCGCGCCGCGCCAGCTCATGAGCCAACGCCGCGCCAATGCCGGCCGACGCACCGAGCAGCCAGACCCGCCGGCCGCGCCACTCAGTGATTTTCGGGTTCATCGCTTGACGAAGGTCAGCGTCACTTCGCCGAGATTGAATCCCCACTTAGTCATATAAGAGCGATTCATCATGACTTTGTCATCTATGAGGAACATCCAGTCTTCGAAGTCGACGTTGTAGACTTTGCCGTCCACCGGCAGCGCCAGCACATAACGCCAGCGCAGCGCGTTGCCGGCGACTTCCCCGATCGCTTCGCCGACGACGTCATCGGCGCGGCCGCGGAAAGACCCGTCGGATTGTTTGGTCAATGTCCACACCCGGCGCGAAGTGGTGCCGTCAGACCATTTGAAGTTTTCGTCGAGGATGCCGGTGTCACCTGTCCATTTCGCGTCGATCACCACATGGAAGCGCTTTTTCACTTCGCCGGAGCGGCCCTGGAACATGCCCCAGGCATCCAGGGTGCCATTCAGGTAGGTCTTTAGATCGAGCGGCGGCTGTTCGGCGCGATATTGCTCGACACTATTCGAAGCGCATCCGGACAAGCCGAGTGCAAAGGCGGCAGCAAGCAACAGTTTCATGGTCAAACCTCCAAAGAATTACGCCAGCGCCAGAGCAGCGTGGCGGCCGTCGCCTTGAAGGCGAGCGGCAGCAAAGCATAGGAAAAAGTGAGTGCGGCGAGGCCCTCGGTGGCACTGGCGCCGCCGCCGCTTCCAGGCACATAGCCGAGCCAGCCGATCAGAGGCAAGGCCAGCCCGGCAGCCAGTGCCAGATTGAGCTTGGCGACAAAATTCCAGATGCCGAAGCAGGCGCCGGCGCGGCCCAGACGCTCGCCGATATCGGCGGCCATGGCTGACGGCAGCGCCAGATCGGCGCCAAGTGCCAGTCCCGACGCAACACAGACGACCGCGAACGACCAGACATCGCCAGTGCCGAGCCGGCTCGCTCCGGCAAAGGCAATAATCGCCAGAATCATGGCGCCGAGCCAGGTGCGGACCCGACCGAAACGGCCGGCCAGCGTCACCCAAAATGGCAAGGATAAGGCCCCGGCGAGGAAGTAAACCGCCAGCAGCGGGCCGCTCGCCGCCTCGCTTTGCAGCACGTCGGCGACAAAGAACAGGAACAAGGTTGCCGGCAACGCCGCGGCAATGCCATTGGCGACGAAAACACCGAGCAGGCGGCGAAAAGCCTGGTGCGCAAAGACATGGCGCAAGCTCGGTAGCAGCCGCTCGCGGGCGGCAAGAATTGGCTGGCCGGCACCGACACAGCCGAAGGTAGTCGCTGCGGCGATCAACAGCAGCGGCGGCAGCACCCAACTGAGCCGGGCGATGCCATCGCCCAGGCCGGTCGCCAGAAACGCCGGCAGCGCCGCGGCAAGCAGCACGCCGAGCAAGCCGAAGCCTTCTCGCGCTGCGGTCAAACGAGTGCGGGCAGCGGCATCCTGACCGAGATCGGCGCCCCATGCCTGGTATGCCACAGAGGCTGCCGAGAAACCAAAATAGGTGAGCGCCAGCGAACCGAGCAGCCAGGGCGCGGCATTGTCCACCGGTGGATGGAGCAGGGCGACGAAGCCCACCGCGAAAGGCAGCAGCGCCAGCGCCACCATGGTCGGGCGCGGTAGGCGGTCCGCCAGCCAGCCGAGCCACGGGTCGATACCGGCGTCGAGCAGCCGCGCGCCAAGCAGGATGGCGCCGAGCAGCGACAAGCCCATTCCGGCTGTTTCCGCATAAAAGCGCGGCACATGCACGTAGATCGGCAGCGCGGCAAAGGCCAGTGGCAGGCCCAATGCGCCATAGGCCAATGCACGTAACGTTGACATCGGTTCGGCGAGATTACGGCGGGGTTTCGTCGCGCTCAGATGCCTATCGATGCCGGAGTTCGTATTGCACGACATCGATGTTGCCAGCCAGGAAGCCGGCCTCGCAATAGCAAAGATAAAGTCGCCACAGCCGGCGGAATTGTTCATCGAAGCCAAGCGTGGCGATCTGCGGCCAGTTGTGCTCGAAGGCATCGCGCCATTCGGCCAGCGTGCGCGCGTAATCCTGGCCGAAGGCGTACTCGTCGGTGACGACCAGTCCATGCTGCTTGGCGGTTTCGCGAAAGGCTGCTGGCGAGGGCAGCATGCCACCTGGGAAAATGTACTGCTGGATGAAGTCGGTGCCTTTGCGGTACTCGGCAAACAGGTCGTCGCGAATGGCGATGCTCTGGATGACCGCCCGGCCCCCCGGCTTGAGGGCGCTTGCCACCGTCTTGAAGTAGGCTGGCCACCACCGCTCGCCAACCGCCTCGAACATCTCGATCGACACGACATGGTCAAACTGTTCCTGCGTATCGCGATAATCCTGCAAGCGCAGATCCGCCGCCGGCACTCGCGTCCTGGCCCAATCGAGTTGCGCTGGCGACAAGCTCAGGCCGGTCACCGCCAAGCCTTGCTGAACGGCCATTTCGGCAAAGCCACCCCAACCGCAACCGATTTCCAGCACACTCTGGCCGGGTTCCGCGGCAAGCCGACTCAATATGCGTCTGTATTTGGCGTGCTGGGCGGCTTCAAGCCCGCCACTGCGGGTCGCCCCATAAAGTGCGCTCGAGTAGCTCATGCTCGGGTCTAGCCAGAGCTGATAGAAGCTGTTGCCAAGGTCATAATGCGCCATGATGTTGCGCTTGCTGCCGGCGCGGCTGTTGCGATTGAGCCAATGGCGAACGCGCGCTGCCAGCAGGTGCCGCCAGCGACCGTATACGGCGCGGCGCAGGACATCACGATTCTGTGCCAGCAGCGTCAACAGTCCGGTGATGTCCGGCGAATCCCACAGGCCGTCGAGGTAGGCCTCGGCCAGACCGATGTCGCCGCGCGCCAGCACCTGGCTGAACATTGCTTCGTCATGCACCTGCAAGGTCACGCCATGCTCGCGCGCGCCGAACTGGCGGCTGTCGCCGCCGGGCAGACGAACCTCGAGCAAGCCGCCTTGCAGATTTTCCAGAAGGTCGAATACAAGACGCGTATCGCGCCTGAGGTTTTCTGCGCTGCGCAGGGTCATCGCGCTGTTGATCGCGTTGTCCATTGCGTTGTCCATCGCATTGTTCATTTTGTTGATTCCCGGAAGTGTTTTGGGGCAGTCTTGCCATAGAACGGCACGCCCTTGACCCAGAGTTTCAGGGCTTGCCAGTGAATGCGCAGCATGACGCCGGCGGTGAGCAGCGGCATCCGCAGGAAGGCGCCGAGGAGTGCCGACGTCGACCAGTCCTGCGGCGTGCCGGAGATGGAAGTGAGCAACACTTCGCCCAGTTCATCGTCATAATCGATGCGGGCCAGCGGGCGCGCCCGCTCGAGATGAAAGTGGAAGCGATATTCGCCAACGACATCGCAGAAGGGCGACACGTGGAAGTCCTTGCTCGATTTGAGCAATTGACCATCACGCAGTGGCGAGCCGTTGGGGTTGTGCAGCAGATAATTGTGATGACCGCCGAAGGTATTGCTGACCTCGGCCAGCACGGCAATCAGCGTGCCATCGCGGTCGTGGCAGAACCATAGACTGACCGGGTTGAAAACATAACCAAGGACCCGCGGGAATGTCTGCAGGATGATCTCGCCATCGTCGGCCAGACCGCGTTCACGCAGCAGTCCCTGAATCCACGGCAGCAGCGGACTGCCATCGTGTGGGCCATGATCCTTCTGGTGAAAACTGAGCAGATTGGCGCGGTCGATCGAGAAAATCGCCGACTTTCCGGCAGCCAGGTCGCGCACCGGCAACTGCACGTAAAAGACCGGATAGACAAAGCCATTGACGGCAGGGCGCAAGCGCCGGTGCATGACGTCGCCGACAAACAATAAAGGACGGAAAGCCATCGTCGCTATCCTGCTAGACGCTTGCCAGTTCGTGCGCCGACTCGGCTGTTTCGCCTTGCCAAGGCGCCCGCACACCCAGTCCATTGACAACGTTGAGCGCTGATTGCAGGCCATCTTCGTGGAAACCATAGCCGCCCCAGGCGCCAGCCAGCCAGATGCCATTGCCGCCCTGCGCACTTGGCAGCCGGCGTTGTGCAGCGATAGCCGGCGCGTCGAAAATCGGATGCGAATATTCGAATTCGGCAATGACCCGCGAAGGATCCGGTTCGCGCGCCGGGTTGAGCGTCACCACCACCGGCGCTTTAAAAGGCAAGGGCTGCAGGCGGTTGATCAGGTAGGAAACGCCGACCGGCTGTTGCCCGGGCAGCCCGCTACCAGCAAAGTAATTCCATGCCGACCAGAGCTTTTCGTCGCGCGGCAGCAGGGCCCGGTCGGTATGAAGGAAAGCGCGATTGGGCTGGTAGCGAATCGCGGTGAGCAGCTCGCGCTGGGCATCGGTCGCCGTAGCGCCGAGAATCGCCAGCGACTGATCGCTGTGGCAGGCCATGACCACTTCGTCGAAATGCTCGCTGCCGCTAGCGTGGGTGACGCGCAGCCTGGCACCATCGCGGCTCACCGCAGTGACCGGGCAGGCCAGGCGGATGTCATCGAGCTGGGCGGCGATCTTCTTGACATATTCGCGGCCGCCACCTTTCACCGTGCGCCACATCGGTCGATCGAAGATTTGCAGCAGACCATGGTTCTGGCAGAAACGGACGAAGGTGACCAGCGGCGTATCGGCCATCTGACTGGTCGGGCACGACCAGATCGCCGCCGCCATCGGCAGCAGGTACCACTCGGAAAACGCATTCGAGTAGTTACCTTCCTTGAGAAAATCGCTCAAGGTCCGTTCGCTTTCAGGGTTCTCCAGCAGCCAGGCGGCGCTCTCCCGGTTGAAGCGCAATATGTCGGAAAGCATGCCCCAGAATTCCTTGCGCACCAGATTGCGTTTCTGCCCGAACAGTGTGGCCAGGCTGGCACCAGCCCATTCCAGACTCGGGTTTTCCAGGCTGACGGCAAAGGTCATCTCGGTCTCGATGCTCTCGACGCCGAGCAGCGCGAACATCGCCAGCAAGTTCGGATAGGTCCGGTCATTGAAGACCAGGAAACCGGTGTCGACTGCGTGGGTCTTGCCTTCGAGGTGAACGTCCAGCGTATTGGTATGGCCGCCGAGATACGAACCGGCCTCGAATAGCGTGACATCGTGGCGACGGCTGAGCAGCCAGGCGCTGGCCAGTCCGGATATGCCGGAACCGACGACAGCGATACGTTTTGTCCGGGTCATTGCGTTCTCCTGCGGGCCAGTTCGGCCCTAGTTGTTCAAAGCCGCGTTTCGGCCATGGATTTCGGCATAGGCCGAATGATTATGAATGGACTCGAAGTTCTCGGAAGCGACCTTCCAGTCGACGATCCTTGGTTCGTTCATGAGCCGCAGGGCAATGTCGCGAACCAGATCTTCGACGAACTTCGGGTTGTCGTAGGCGCGCTCGGTTACCCATTTTTCATCAGGACGCTTGAGTAGGCCGAACACCTCGCAGGAGGCTTCTTCCTCGGCCAACCGAACCAGTTCCTCGATCGCCATTGGCGAGCGCAGCTTGGCCTCAATCGTAATATGCGAACGCTGGTTGTGCGCGCCGTAGTCGGAAATCTTCTTCGAGCACGGGCACAGACTGGTCACCGCTGCCGTGACGCGAATATTGAGCTCTGCAGTCCGACCTTCCACTTGTTCGGCGAGCAGCGTGACATCGTAGTCGAGCAGGCTTTCCACTCCTGACACGGGCGCCATCTTGCGAATGAAGTAGGGGAAACTCAATTCGATGCGGCCACTCTGCGCGTCGAGGCGCAGCAGCATCTCGCCGAGCATGCTGAACAGCCCGTTCTGGGTCAGCGCAGCGCGCCTGCCTTCCAGCAGTTCGACGAACCGCGACATATGGGTGCCCTTGACATCCGGTGGCAGGCCCACGGTCATGGTCAGGTCGGCCACGGTGTGCACCAGCTCGCCTGCAGCCGTCGCCAGTTGCAATGGGTAGCGCAAACCCTTGACGCCAACTTTCTGGATGGCGAGGCGGCGGGTATCGGCGGCGGACTGGACATCGGGGAGGAAAAAGGCATCGGGTGCGTTCATGAACGGCTATGCTCCTTGGATTTTTAACCTAGTTGAGGAATTCGTCAATCTTCTTCAGCAGATCCTCGTCCTTGAATAGTTGTCCTGGACAATCGTCAAGTTTGTCCATAAGATAGACATTTGGTGACCTCTTGTCAATAATTAGTCGAGCTTTTGTTCAGGAC
>CAISUK010000140.1 GCA_903888645.1 uncultured Pseudomonadota bacterium
GTCTGCTGGTGCTGCGAGGCGTCGAGATCGCCACCGACCGCGGCCACCTGCTGGCCTATGGTGTGCAGGACGATGGCTGGAACAGCTGGGGCCGCGACAACTACCTGCCGCTGCACGAAGTCATCGAGCGCATCAACCAGCTCGGCGGCATCTGCGTTCCTGCCCACCCGTTTCGCGAAGTCGGTCTGGCCAGCCTGCTCGAAGGCTTGCTCGACATCGAAGGCATTGCCGGCGTCGAATCGCACAACGGCAACAACAGCGATGGTGACAACGCGCTCGCCTTGCGTGCCGCCGAAATGATGGGCCTGCCAACACTGGGCGGCAGCGACTGCCACAAGACCGCCGCCGTCGGGCGCTGCGCCACCCGCTTTACGCGACCGGTGACCTGCATGGCTGACTTCATCGCTGCGGTACGGGCTGGCGAATGCAGCGGCTTCTATTTCCCGGGTTACCTGCAGGCGCAGCAGGCCCGCATGAAGTCGGCAGTGGCTTGAGCCAGCGGCAGCAACGATCAGGAGACCCCAGTCATGCAAACGCAAGAAACCTCTGTCATCAGCTGGTGGAAGGCCAGCCGGGCCAGCGATGCGGCCGAATTCGGCGCGCCGGTCGATCTGAGCATCGACGGCAAAACCGTGCAGGCGCCCGCTGGCGCATCCATCCTGAACGCCGCCAGCGTGGCCGGCATCTACATCCCGGCGCTGTGTGCGCATCCAGACCTGCCGCCGGCTCAGCAACGCGGCTGCGCCGACAAGGGCAGCGGCGGCTGCAATCTGTGCCTGATCGAAATCCAGGGCACGCCCGGCATGAGCAAAGCCTGTTCCAGCACGGTCAGCGCCGGCCTAGTGGTGCGCACCAATACGCCGGCGATTCAGAAAGCGCGGCAAGACCATTTGGCCAAAATTCTGGGACTGCACCCGCACGTCTGCCTGGTCTGTCCGCAGCGCGAAGGCTGCTCCCGCAGCCAGTGTTCTTATGGCAACCCGCCCGAGACGCGTTGCTGCACGATCTTTTCGAGCTGCGAACTGCGCAAGGTCTCCGACTACGTCGGCATTCCCAACACCACGCCGCCCTACAAACCGGCCAAGTTGCCGGTCATCACGAACGAGCCCTTCTTTGACCGCGACTACAACCTGTGCATCGATTGCCGGCGCTGCCTGGTGGCCTGCAACGAGGTGCGCGGTGTTGGCTGCCTTGAAGTGAAAGAAGTGGAGACGGCGAAGGGTGTGCGACGCTATGTCGGCACCATAGCCGCCACGCTGATCGAGTCGGGCTGCAAGTTCTGCCAAGCCTGCGTCACGGTCTGCCCGACCGGCACCCTGACCGATCGCACGCTGGACCCGGCCCACCGCGAGGAAAGCATGGTGCCGTGCAAGACCGCCTGTCCGGCCGGCATCGACGTGCCGCGCTATGTGCAACTTGCCGCTGAAGGCAAGTACGGCGAAGCGATTGCCGTGGTGCGCGAGAAACTGCCGTTTCCGGGCATCGTCGGGCGCGCTTGCTTTGCCATGTGCGAATCGGCCTGCCGGCGCGGCCAGCTCGACGATCCGCTCTCGATCCGCTCACTCAAGCGCATCGCCGCCGATAAGGACACCGGCTTGTGGCGCGCGCACTCGAAGCAGTTGCCAGCCAGCGGGCACAAGGCGGCCGTCATCGGCGCCGGCCCGGCTGGCCTGACCGTTGCCTACTACCTGGCCAAGAAAGGCCACAGCGTGACCGTGTTCGACGCGCAGCCAGCCGCTGGCGGCATGGCGCGCTACGGCATCCCCTCCTACCGCGTGCCTACGCAGGTGATCGACCAGGAGATTGCGGAAGTTGAGAAGCTCGGCGTCGCGTTTCGTTTTAATACCCCAGTGCAGAGTGCCGACGCCCTGTTTGGTGAGGGCTTCGAGGCCATCTTCATCGGTATCGGTGCCCAGGGTGGTGACAAGCTTGGCATCCCCGGCGACGACCTGCCCGGCGTGGTCGATAGCCCGAGCTATCTCAAGGCGGCGACCATGGGCCTGGTCAACACGCCCGATGGCATTCAGACCGGGGCCAAAGTTGTGGTCATTGGCGGGGGCAACGTCGCCACCGACAACGCACGCTCCTCGCGCCGTTTCGGTGCCGAGGTCGACATGGTCTATCGCCGCACGCGCGAGGAAATGCCGGCGCGCGAGGAGGAACTCGAAGGCTGCCTCGACGAAGGCGTGAACGTGCGCTACCTGCTGGCGCCGAAGAAGATTGAACCTGGACAGAACGGCCATCGCTTGAACATCACCTACGCCCGCATGGCGCTGGGCGAACCCGATGCCTCGAAACGGCGCCGTCCCATTGATACCGGCGAGGAAATCTGCGAAGGCGTCGATCTGGTGGTGGCAGCCGTCGGTCAGTACCCCAGGCGCTTCGAAGGTTTTGGCGTGCAGACTGACGCCAAAGGCCGCATCACGGTGCGTGCGGATTCGATGTTGTCGAGCCGCCCGGCAGTCTATGCCGGTGGCGACTGCGTGCTCGGCCCCTCGACGCTGATTGAGTCCATCGCGCAAGGCCGCGTTGCAGCGGCGGCCATGGACAAGCAACTCGGCGGTGACGGCGACATCGAGGAAACCTTGCTGACTGACGGCTGGGACAGTCAGCCTTTCCTGGGCCAAGACCCGGCCTTCAACCAACAGCACAAGTTCCACCCGATTCTGCTTAAACCCGCGCAGCGTTCGGGCTGGGACGAGGTCGAGAAAGGCTTTGACGACGCCAGCGCGCGCGCTGAAGCGGCGCGCTGCTTCAAATGCAATCTGGCGCCGCGCATCACCGACGCGCTGTTGCCGCCGGAGTCCTGGCTTGAATTCAGTGAATCGGTCATGGCCGGCATCAGCACCGAAGCCGGTGTCTTTCAGCTGCTCGACGCCGACAAGAACGTGCTCATGATCAAGGGCGTGGAGAACCTACGCCAGGGTCTCTCCGAGCAACTGGCGCGCGGCGGCGACGCCGTCGAATTCATCTTCGAAGAAGCCGCCATGTACACCTCGCGCGAGTCGCAGATGATGCAGGCCTATCTGCAGGAACATGGCAAGATGCCGGGCGGCGGCAGCGACGAGCTCGACGATTTGTTTTAGTACCTAGCAAGTGCGCGGCAAAACGCTATTCATCGTCAAATGAGGAAATGCAAGATGACCGAATTCTCCTGGAACGACACGGTGAGACGCGCGCCAATGCCTTGGCCGGCGACAGCACCTAAAACTGACACGATGGAAGCGAAAGAACTGTGTGCACGCTGTGGCGCGGATGTCTGGTACATCCTCAAGAACGGCGAGGTTTGCTGCGCCGACTGCGAACAGATAGCCCCATGGCTGTTGCAAAGCCACTGCGGATGAACGTGAATAGATCGGAAGAGCACACGTCTGAACTCCAGTCACTCCGGAGA
>CAISUK010000141.1 GCA_903888645.1 uncultured Pseudomonadota bacterium
GAGCTCTGCATAACGGCCAGGAGCCGCCGTTGCGCATATTGGATAGCGGTCATTCGCCGCACTCCCAAAAAATCGGGAAGCTGCCGATCGCGATGCTCAATGAACTACTCCGTCGAGATCGATCTCGTCCAACCGACAGCGGCCATTCCGATTCGGAGCGCCTAGAGCAAGACCCGGCCAATACCCCGCAATGCCTCCCCAAAGAAACCCGACCCTACAACCCCCATTGCAGATTTCGGCAAACGCAGTCCTGACGCTGGCAACTTCATCATGCGCAGGAACGCCTTGAGGCGAGAATCGTTTGGTGTTTGGATCACGAGCACCCTACATCAGTCAGGTCCTTCCCCACAAAGTCGAAATGCCGTCATTTTTAAGTGATCATTTCCCACAAGAGTAACTTACATGCACCGCTGAGGGGAAGTTGTTTCGCACTTGCATGCTTCCAGCGGAATGCCAGAATCTACTCCTAATACTAAAGTCTTAATACCTTCGATATATTGACATCTGAATCGTTGGAAAATATAGTTTTCAGCCAAGGGGATCGGTCAGTGCTCGCCTACTTGGGCCGCAATCCACCAAGATAAGTTCAGCGTTGGGGGTGCGGTGGGCAAGCTAAATATGTTTCAGTCGAGTCGTTCCGTGGACCCGCGCTTGCCGGAGGCAGTGGTGCGCTTGTACCGCTCTGGCCTGCCACAATTGGGGGGCGATGTCATTCAGAGTCAATATGCACGCCGCACATTAAGGCCGCAAGACAAGGGCCATTGCTTCAACACTAGTCTTGAAGCCGCCTCAGAACTCCACCCGTTCGCTGGACGCATGGGCAGTAATGCCAAGTCGGAATTATGTCATGGCTGGTTTCCACCTACCTGGGTTCCACCTACCTTGAACAATGCGGATTTTTGCAGTTTTGCCTGTCGCCAGAGTTTTACAAAGCGGCGATCCAGACTTCTTGCACCCTCCGAACAATTATCGGCAGCGACGCCCCGACGCTGAAGACACGCAGATTGGAACAAGGTTCATTTCACTTTTTAAAGATGCCTAACCTAAGGGAATAGAATTATGAATAGTTGGAGGATTGTTTTGGTAACAATAACGCTTGGAGTAACCCCAACCTTGGCGTTAGCTTTTGACATTAACAGTAAGAAACTTCAAGACTCTCGAGACGCTCTTTTGGAAAATATCGCGGCGGTTGCAACTGTTGCCAATGCCGCCGGAGGGAATCCGCTTAAGCCAGAAACTGTAATTGCATCTGAACGAGCCTTATCTAACTATTACGGGACGGTCATTTCAACATGCGACCGACAAACCGTTGCTTTGAGTAATCTTGTCGCTTCCGAGGCACAACATGCGCAAGGATGGGGACTAGCTGGTGGAGTAACGGGAGCGGCTGCGGCTGTTGCCACCTATCACCCAGTAGCATCGTTTCTAGCAGCTATAACCGGCCTATTTAGTGTTGGCCAAAATAGTCTCGCGAATGCGTTTTCCGCTAATGCGACAACAGACGCTGCAACATTAAGTACCCTCGATGCCGCTATCACTAAAAAACTGACGGACTATCACACGCTCAATGTCTCAATTGGCAATACGAGCGCCCCTTTGGATCCGACTAACGGATATTACATTGTGCTTGGAAAAAGACGTGACGCGTTGCAACAAGTTACAGAAGCCTGTGTCTTTTATTCGAACGCAAAGCAAAACACTATACCGGCCGCATCAAAGTGAGGGTGGTAATGCTTCACTCTGACCAGTTGCGGGGGGGGTGATCGGAATCTATCTGAATGTCTGTAAGCGGCGCATTCGGCCCGAAAACAGGAACATTTCAGGGGGCGACCTCAAATCTGAAGTGCAACACCTGATAGCGTGAGGAGTGCACATGACAGAACAGGCGACGTACAAGCAGTTGCAGCTGGAAGCGGATGCAAATTGCGAGCGTGATTCGGCGGCGATTCAACCTGCTGGTATTGCCCGCATGCTGAGGCGTTCGGCGTCGACAGTTATCAAGGGGCGTCATTGTTATCTTTCCGATTACGCTTTCCAGTTTGGTACCGACAAGACGGTGGGGTTGCCGCCAGAGATAGGTCATCCGGGCAAACTCCGCAGCATAGGATTCAAGACCCCCGCAATTCTGACTACGGTCCACGGCATACCCTTGACCGCGGCTACCCGACCTTCGGCCAGGATTCCGCGCCGATGAGCGACCCGCGTGATCGCTGCGACCAGTTCTTCGTCCGTGCATGCCAAATCAAGGATTTCTTGTCAGCCTGCGGATTAAATCGATCCACGCTAGCGCGACACAAACAACGCAGGGTTTTCATCTTGGCCGGCGTACGCAGAGATCGGACTTGTTCTCAGTGAAGGTACAAGCAGTGGACATTAGTGAACTCTTGGAAATTTCACAGGTGGGGAAATGGAATGACAGCAAATCCGCCCAAGTCGCAGACGAGTTGCTTTTGCCTTGGAGTCCGCCTGCTATTGGTTGCTTCAGCTGCCAATGCGGCGCCGTAAGCTCAGCGAGAGTGAAAGTGGCCAAAGGGGTGAGGCTCGCATCGGATTCCTGGATTCTGGGAATTATGCCGAACCCTGCTTCTTGGGGTCTGCCTAAGAATGCCAAGAGACAACTTGCGTACGGTTTTTCTCTCACCATTTGGTGTCAATTTTACGTTAGGAGATGAAAGATGAAAGTTGATGTCTTCTTGCATTCCCTTTTCTGCTTTCAAGGGGAAGATAACGAAGAGTCTGAGCCATATCTCTGGACCATCATGTTCGCGCTCGATGGGAGCAATATCAAGCAGGTTGGTGACAAACTTGTAGGCTCACCGCAAGTTTTTTTCGGACCAGGCAGCCAGGGCAACATTGGTTCGAGCACGGTGTCCGGCGTCACCCAGCACATCCCGCCCACAATCGGCAAGTGGCAGCTCGACATGGAACCGATATCTCTCACCGATGGCACGAATACCGTTGACGTGCCGGGCGTAATCGCGGTCATCGGCCGGCTATTCGAAGAAAACTTGACGCCGAATAGTGCCATGGAAGCTGGACATGCCGCACTGAACAACTTGGTTCAGACTCTCCTAAAAGACTTCATCGATGGTCTCGACCTCATTGAACTCGGCGCAGCTGTTCAACACTTGGTCGCGACGCGCGGTTTGACATTCCAAGACGCGGCGATTGAAGTCTTCACCAAGAAATTCGATCCAGTCAAGAAGAATCTGCAGTCATTTGCTGAGCCAGTCACTTTTGAGGCCATAGCAAAGCAACTTGGTTTTTGGGGGGCGCTTGGTCAGGCGATCAACGGTGACACCCCGATTGGAGGTATGCAACACTTTTGGACGATGGACGATCTCGCGTCGAGCCAGAACGGCGCACCAATCAACTTCACTGACTTCATCGGAACGGTTGACCGAGGAAGCTCGGCCTATAACCTTCACGGCATGGTCTGGCAAGGCATCGACGTTTGGTTCACGCCTGCAATCGACAGTCTACCTCCCGGTCGTTACCGAGTGACCGGCGTCGATATCGAGCGGGGAGAGTTCGCGCGTTGGATTAGCCACATTGGCGGAAGCTTTCCGGATGGTACACCTTGGCGAATCACGCGGGAGCAAGGTGTCGACTATATCAGTAACCATGAATGCAATTTCTTCGTTAGCGGTAACGATGGCAGCCATGCCGACGTTTACGTGGTTGATAACGATCCTCATGTAGGGCATCGATATCTGAAAACAACCTCTGACAATAGCAAAGTAGACAATCTGAGCTCACTCCCTCGGTGCGTAGCATTCGTGAGGCACCAAAAATAGCTAGTGTGACTCGGATGGACAGTACCCGATTGACGATGCGACAGCCAGAAATTGTGTGCGTTGCGGGCACTGCGAATTTCTGTGCCTCTATGGCAGCCTAGCAAGACTACTGGACTTGACCCATACGCATGGGAAACGAATACTCCCCTTCACACAGTGGCGAGCCAATTGACAACTGCACTACCCAAAGCCAGCCAGGACCCGTCATTGATGACTTTCCTAAACAGCGGACTATCGAACGATGCTCTTGTATGCTAGTGTTTCATTAGGGCTTCTCACGGAATTCTTTCGCCCATGATTCTAGGAACCGCTTCGCTAAACGTCTGAACAAGCGTTAGGCAATTTGAATGCCCTATGTAGCGCTACTTGGCGACTCGATCTTCGACAACGCACCGTATACTAAAGTGGATCCCGTAGTCAAGACAGAATCCTGCCGAGTTTAACCTGCACATTCGACTTCACTCGCAGCTGGACGGCGCTGCCCCGGTTTTGCTTTTGCCTTGAATGTTGCTGTTGATTCTGTTTCTGCGGGGGAGGAAGCGCCTGTGGAGCGTAGCGGAACAGGGGGTTCCTCCCCCGCGCCGCCGAACTTATCCACGATCATCGCTCCACCACCCACTCCGGTTTGATAGACGACATCGGGCGTCTTGTTGCCCAGCGACTGGTGCGGGCGCTCCCCGTTGTAGAAGGCAAAATACTTGGACAGGCCGACCACCAGTTCCCCCATCGTGGCATAGCCTTTCAGATACACGTCTTCGTACTTGACGTTACGCCAGAGCCGCTCGACAAAGATGTTGTCAAATACGCGTCTACTCAGCTCTACGAGGGCCGATCAGCAAGGTTAACGTTCTTGATGCATCTCGCCGATAGTTGATCGAACATATTGATGGCGGAGGGATGACCTAACTCCGGTCAGTGGAGAAGAATCTTGCTTTTGTGATTCTTCACTAAAAGCCGGCGCCCAGAAGCTCTGTGAATTTGAGTCGCCATTGGTCGAGGACCGGGTGCCGCCCGATGATGATCGGGAATTCATTCATGGGGCAGAAAACGACCCCTATG
Organism: uncultured Pseudomonadota bacterium; assembly: GCA_903888645.1. Classification (GTDB taxonomy): domain Bacteria; phylum Pseudomonadota; class Gammaproteobacteria; order Burkholderiales; family Rhodocyclaceae; genus CAISUK01. Next base: position 4,857 of record CAISUK010000141.1, read on the forward strand.
CACAGTTTGAAACTATGTGCAGATGTCTGATAATTTTCCGCATCCGTCGGCGTCCAGAGAAGCAGCGCTGTAAATAGTTTCTTGCTGATGTTGGATTTTCAGGGTCGAAATTACCTCGGCCACTTGGCGCATGACGATTGGATCCCCGAGCTACTGAGTATGCTGCTTCACCTCGGTATGGTGCCCCTATGCTCGGTATGACGGGAGCCAACACTCCGGCCATCGCGCCGCCGTGAAAATAGGCTTTGTCGGAATGTTCACTGCGTCAGACTTATCGTTGCGGGTGATGCCACGGAAACAATGTCCAGCTTTGTATCACGCTACATCACCTAAGCCCCCGCCACTCTTGACTGGGAGGATCGTCGCAAACACCAACTGCACATAGTTTCAAACTGTGCATAGGGGTCGCTATGTACACCTCTGCATAGCGACCCTGAGCCGCCTGATGACTTGTTCATAGTCAATGGCGGGTTCCGCCACTTAGCACTCAGTGGTGAACGGCGGCTTCGGAGCAGCAGAATTCCAAACTTCGATAGCGGCTTTCTGGCGAGGAACTATAAGGCATCAATTTCGGTTGTGGGCATGAAGAGTCAGCGGTACTGCTCGTCCAAAGCGGACACTGGACGGGCGTGATTTTCAGTAAGCGGCCAATGACCCGAGGCCACCGATTTTCTCAGCTTGAACTTTGGTTTTGCAGTTGGAACGGCAGTCAGCGTCAATGGCGGTGGTATCTTGCCCGCGCAATGCGATTTGCAAAAAGCGTGCTTGTGAAGGGCCGTTAATCTATCGATTTCGGTCATTGACTTCGCCGATGGATGGGGCAAAGGCTTCCGTATGGAGCCGATCCCGTAGGCAATTCGTAATCGCACTCAAGCGTCGGTTTCGGAATTTCCTTATGAATTGTCATCAGAACAAATAACTGCCAGGAGGTCTGCTATATGCGTCTTTGTGAAATAGACTGTGGCGTCTTCCTGAGCGAGCACGATCTCAAGTTCGCTACCGTTCAGATCGCTGAGCATGGCTTTCATTAGTTCGGCTGTGCCATTCGCATGCCGAAACATCGCTCCGTGGTTCGGGCATAACGCAAGGTAGTTCTGATAATGACGCCGTCTTAATCCGCTTTTACCATCTTTGCCTGACAGAAACTCGACGGCCTCAAAATAGTACTCGCCGCCATCAAGCTTGAAGGGCAAAGGTGCCCGGCAAATTTGGCAAATCATTTCTCCATTTGAATTGGTATAAAGGTTGCGGAGATATTGCTCCGCGTCGTTCTTCAGGTTTCCTAGCCCCAGAGATACCGAGCGCTCTCGCTTTTCTGCTATTCGTTCCGGCGCCTCATCTGCTTGTTGGGTAACGCGCTCGGCGCGCAACTCTGGATTGCTCGGCGCATGCTCTGGCAGTTCTATTTGCCGTCTCGCTAAAGCATCAAACTGAGCCAATACTCGTTCTTGCTCCTCAGGCGGCATATTGGCGAATCGTTTCGCC